>JAMPFN010000030.1 GCA_023664445.1 Clostridium sp.
CCCAATCCGTGCCACGGTGTCTCTCTCACATAAAACATTGATTCTACATTTGCTGGCATAGTAATCTCTCCTTTTCGATTTTCGATAAACATTTACTTATTTTCCTTTTTCTCGGTGCGTTCTTCCGAGTAGAGTTTCGTGATTCCGCACAAAAGAACGAACGCATATTCAACGATTTTAAGTATCGCATCTGCTTTGATTTTCACGGCTCAATACCTCCTTTATTGATTTACAGAGGTATGATATATAAATATTTTTCGGTACTTTACTGAAAATCCGATCAACACTATTTTAAACAGTTATGTACTGAAACAAAACATTTTTTTGAGAAAGGATTGATTTTTTATGCTCGAACGAGTACCCGATATTCTTACCTTTAAGGAGTGCCAGAAGCTGTTAAAGGTCGGTAAAAATACTTTGCTCGGTCTGATTCACAACGGTGAGATCGAGGCTTTTAAAATTGGAAACAGGTGGAAAATTCCTAAAGTTTGTGTTATAGAATATCTTAAATTTAAATAAAAAAATTTCATATTTATTATCCTCGCAAGCGTTTATTGACATTTTCAGTAATTTGATATGTGCGAAAACGTCCCGTCGAGGTCACTCGACTGCGTCATGCTTGTATCGGCATGACGCATTTTGTGTATATATAATATTATTTGTTACCTGTTTTTACCTTATGTTAGCTGTAGCTTCTCCTACCTCAATTTTATTACATTTATATTTATTACTTTAATTACTATTTTGTATATATTTACTATATTACATAAATGTTATGATATGATTTTTTATTTAATACCAACAATAAACTAATTAAAACCAAATGGAGGTAATTTAAAATGAATAAATATTTTATCCATACGATCGAGCTATACAGATTGGTCACATACAGCGAATTTGAATACCTTAATAAAAATTTACGAAGATTTAGAAACGGTACTGAATACAGATGCTTAGACTACGAAAAGGACGGTATTACCGTAGTTTTCCGAAAATGTACCGATAACGAAAAGAAGAAAAAAGGCAGTAAATACGGCTATAAGCTGATTGTTATTTTTAACCCTTCCCGGCTGATTGAGAATAGCACATACATTAACAGAATTTGGAACAAAGAAGTTTTTGCGAGTTCAATAACACTTTTTAACGAAAAAATAAAGTGGATATTCGAGAAATTTATTCCCGATATTCACGGAATAAACGATTTCACGCTCGGCAGAGTTGACATTACGAAGGACATTTTGTGCGTTCCCGAAAATATCATTCAGGAGTATATCAAAACGCTGAGAAGATTTCCGCTGAGTTACGGATATGCCCTGAACACTCAGCTCGAAGAAAATTGTCCCACATTCAAGCCTGAAAATTCACTGAATATTGTGAACAAATCGAGTGGTTTCGAGTTTGTCCTATACAACAAACATCAGGCGATGATAGACCAGAATTATCCTGATGATATTCAAAAACACTATGCTGATACGCTCAGAATGGAGCTTCGGTGCGGCAGGAAATCCATAAAGAAAAACACCAAAAACCTTGATACGCTTACCTCACTGGTGTATTTCTACGTCAACATGGAATCAATGGTTGAAGATGTATTTTACAGTCTTTTTTCCTGCGATACCGATTTGTGTTTTGTTTCACATTATTGGCTCGAAAAGGTCATAAAAGGAAAATTTAAAAGCAAAGAAAAGAAACAAAAAAGAATGCTGAAACTTGTGAATTATCTGCATAAAAATCCCGAAAAAAGCGTTGATGAAGCGCTTACTAAACTTTTCCCAAGCAAAAAATCCCAGAAAACTATTATGGACGATTTTTATGGTATAGCACTTTCTCCTGTCGCCGTACAATCGGCGGATATTCCATTTATGCAGTCGGTGGAATCGCTGCTTGAGTTTGCTCCCACAAGCCAAAACGAACGGAAATATTTCGATACGATACGCAATCGGTCGAGGGGAAAGGACGTGTTTTTGCATTGCAAAGATAATTAACAAGTTTTATTAATCAATTTAAAAAATTGATACGATTAAATATCTTTAATTATTAGTATTGCGTTTTCTGCCCTGAAACTGTGATGGTAAGCGTTTTCTATTTGGATCTTCTTTATCCCTGATACGCTGTTTTCTTTTAGCAGCAGTTGTACCACATTCATGACTACAAAATTTTTTTCTATTATTATTTGATATAAAAAATTTATTACACGTTATATTTTGACATTTATGAATACGTTCTCCATTAGTACATAACAAAAAAGTTCTTGATATATACCTTCATACATATATCGAAATTTATGAATAGCTTTAAATTTGCTTTTATTTTCTTCGTTTATATCCAAAACTTGACGTACATTTGAAATTCCCTCTGTAATACTGTCTACAAGTATCCGACGAGCTATGCGGCAAGCATCTTGTTTTAATTCCCAGTCGTATGCAAAATCATTTTCAGATGTTATGTCATAATTTTCGTCAATATCAATAGAATAACCATTTTTATTAATATAAGATATTAATTCGTTAATAAATTTAAGTATTTTCACGCAATAATCTCTTAATTTCTCAGACTTTCCAGCAATTTGATTGCAAAATTCAGGTACTATACAAAAAATTTTTTAACAGACTTATCCTGTAAATCATAGAAACTCTTTTCCTGCAGATTGTACCTGAATTGTCCTGTTAAAGTAAAATTAACATATTCTTCGGGTTCTAAAAAATTTTTATCCCAAATCCTTTCAAAAATGAGTATGTACAATAAACTGCATATAAGTTTTTTCATATCGGGTGTTTTATTTTTAATCTCACTCAATAAAATCAAATAATTTTTGACATTTACTACATATTTGCAAAAATCTGCTCTTGCCATACAATCACGCTTAAAGAAAGGGTGCTCTTCTTCACAAATGTATTCATGTAACTTTCGCTCTCTGATATTTTTATCAATATCCTTCCAAATATTAATAGATGAATAAGGAAGTCCAAATTTATTACAAAATTTTACAATTTGTTTATCACTTTTAAGATCTATCTTAGAAAGCTGCATAACTAAATACCGCTTTTCTTTATATTCATCAACAAAAATTTCTTTGAGCTTTAGTCCTGTTTTATTATCTTTTTCATTATAACATTCATCAGATACTATGTATTTTTCATTATCGTATTCCTGTATTTGATAGTGTCCTACATAATTTTCTACAGAAAAACCATAGTCGTATTCAAGAATCTTATATTCTGTCACAGGTATCCTCCTTTAAAATAACTATTTTTTTAAAAAAATTATGTCATATAAATTGTCATGTGACATGTATGATTTTTTATGATATAGTATCATTATAGCTAAAACCTATGTGAAAGTCAAGTTAAAAATGAAAATCTAGGAGGTCAAATATGGCAAGAAATTTATATTCTGATAACAATGATTTTTTTGACGAAAATGCTACAGAGCCGATGGCTTATGAGTACAGGAAGTACAAAAAACAAACCAAGAAATCTAAGAAGAAAAGAAAAAAGAAGCAAAAAAGGCTTCTGAATAAGAAGATGAGGAAATTCGAGAAAAAACTTGAAAAGAAATTTGAAAGAAAATACCGCAAAAAACATGAAAAGCCTAAACACAGCTCATCAAACGAGCTGTATGAGGAAATTATCAAGCGGCTTATTTGGGATGTCATATCTCAGAAGACTATGAAATCACCCGGCGCTGTTATTAGCTCAGATGAAAAAGGTATGTATATTGACGTTCCTTACAAAGAAGTCAATAAATAAGTAAAATCACTTAATTTTAAGTTTATGCATTCGTTCCTTCGTTCGTTTGGATATATGATATATGTATTATTTCAGGATTTACATAATAAATGCATATAATCTGCATCAAACGAACGAATAAACAAAGTTCAAGGAGGATATATCAATGAATATTAAACAAATGAGTAGATTTATCAAATATCTGCTTAGCTGTCACAACGTTCCGGCGAACGTTAAACCGGAGGGAACTATAACTTCACCTACAAGCAAAAGGGCTATTTTTAAAGTAAATCCCAAAGCAGGAACAAAAATAAAGAGATTGTTCGCCTGTGCACCGGATATAAAGGCTTGCTTGCAGTTTGGTGTATTTGAGCTTTTTAAGGAAAATGGGCAAATATATTTAGCGGTGTCGTCTTATCCGAATAATGATAACAAACTCATGCCGATATTGAAGTCAACGGATTTCAGAAAAAGCCAAATGCAAATTCCTATTGTATTGGGCTATGATATGCTTTTCAGACCCTATATAGCAGACCTTGCCGAAATGCCGCACATTCTCTACGGCGGAGCAACAGGAATGGGAAAAAGCGTCGCTTTACAAGTCTTGATACTCTGTGCAATATGGAAAAATCCGGCACAGAATGTGAATTTAATCATTTTTGACGTCGGAGCAAATGATCTAAATATATTTGACGGCATACAGCATCTGTCGTATCCCATTGTCAAAGATGAAACGACAAGCGTCTATGTTATTGGAGAGCTGCTTAAGGAAATGGAAGATCGAATAAATTTATCTAATGCTGAAATTGCTGATCTTCCTGCAATAATTTTAGTCATAGACGAAATAGTTTCATTACTTAAGAATATACTTCTAAGGAACTGTACCAAGCTTTTACGAACGCCTTGACTAATCTTCTCAGACGCGGACGTCATGCAAAAATACATATTGTCATTGGAACACAAGACCCGACAAAGGAAAATCTTAAAATTGCCTCCGATAATATCACTGCCAGAGTGGCATTCCGTTGTAATAATCATTATGCTTCACAAGCGGTTATCGGACAATCGGGAGCTGAAAATCTTGAAGGAAAAGGTTCTATGCTGTACGTTTCTTCGGACAGTCCGACAGCTGAACGTATTCAGGGAGCATATATAAGTAATGAGGAACTTGAATGGGCAATATCGCTTGTGAAAGGTTCGACGCACGACCTTAGCAACAAGTTTGTTATTTCGAAATTTGAAGTTTCTGAAGATAATATCTGCGATTTTTCTGCTGTCGATATTATAGTTGATGATACCAATAATAAAGAGCTTACCAAGATTATAATGTGGACATTACCCCAACAACAAGTATCAGCAAAGAAATTGATTGATAAATTCCATATGGGCAACAGATCTTATGAGATTATAGACAAGCTATGCAGTATGAATATCGTTTCCGAACAGCACGCCAAACAGCCCAGAAAAGTCATTCCTACCTGTATCAATGATATTTCTCCTGACGTATTAAAATTACTGTCTAAGTACGGTTACACGGAAGAAATGGTTGCCGAAGTTATTAACAGGCGTGTTCAATAGGAATGACTTTAAGAATCTTTTAAAAATTCGTTTATGCTTAGATAACAAGGAGGACTATTACCATGAATATTCAAACCAAAAGTGAGATAATCACACAAATCACAATGCTTCTATCAAAATTGGTAGAAGCAGAGGAAGAAAAGCCGTCCACAGATGTTTCAACAGAGGACAAACCAGTTGAAATGCTGACGGTCAGGGAATGCACAGAACTTGTCAAGGGTATTACAGTACGTCAGCTTGTTAAAGAAGGAAAAATACCGTATATTAGGGTAGGGGAAAGCAATCGCGGTAAGATACTAATAAGAAAATCTGATATGATTAATTACTTCAACAAGACAACGTAATCATAAAAATCAAAGAAATGTTAAAAAGGTCTTGACTTTTAACAAATACTATATTAAAGTATATATAGAAGCGTTATAGTCAAGACCCTGTTTCCCCAAAACAGGAGGATTGATATTATGGCATCTATCAGGAAAAAGAATAATTCTTACGAAATTCGTGTTAGCTGCGGTTATGATGTAAACGGTAAGCAGAAGTTTCAGCAGATGACGTGGAGGCCTGAACCCGGAATGACAGCAAAGCAAATTGAAAAGGAGTTGAACAGACAAGCCGTACTTTCTGAGGAAATCTGCAAAAAAGGTCAGATAACTGCCAACGTGAAATTTGAACAATTTGCCGAGGAATGGTTTAACGACTATGCCAAGCTTAATTTACGCAGTACGTCTTATGAGCGTATGAGACAGCTTACTCAGCGAGTATATCCGGCAATCGGACATATGCGCCTTGATAAGATAACCGGCAGACATATACAGCAGTTTATTAATGATTTGCTTTTGAATGGTAAAAACATGAAAAACGGCAGACCGTTGTCGCGCAAAACAGCAGTTCATCATCTTAGCTTTATATCTGATGTGTTTAGTTATGCTGTAAAAATGGATATGATAAGCGACAATCCGTGCAGGAAAGTAACTATCCCGAAAGGCGAAGCAAAGGAAAAAGACATTTACACTATTGAAGAATTGGAACGTCTTATGAATCTGCTTGAAAATGCACCATTGAAATACAGGCTCTTTTTTACAATGATTCTATATACCGGTTTCCGAAGAAGTGAGATGTTGGGACTTGAATGGAAAGACATTGATTGGGGTAACCGTATTATCAGTGTGCGGCGTACTTCCAATTATACTGCTGAACGCGGTATTTATAC
Source organism: Clostridium sp. (assembly GCA_023664445.1). Classification (GTDB taxonomy): domain Bacteria; phylum Bacillota; class Clostridia; order Oscillospirales; family Ruminococcaceae; genus Porcipelethomonas. Next base: position 6,517 of record JAMPFN010000030.1, read on the forward strand.
GGATACTACTAAAACCAGACGATCAAAGCGAAGCCGAAAGTATCCGCAGATCATATTTGACTTGTTGAAAGCTTACAAAACTGAACAAGACATTGAAAGAGCAAAATTGGGTACAAAGTGGATAGATAACGACAGACTTTTTACCAAATGGAATGGGGAGCCTATGAACAACGGTACGCCTTATCTGTGGCTGAAGGAGTTTTGCGAGAAGAATAATATACGTTTTTGTGACGTTCACAGCTTCAGGCATGCACATGCTTCGCTTTTGATAAATGCGGGCGTTGATGTAGCTTCTGTATCTGCTGATTTAGGACATACAAATTCCGGAACAACTCTGAACATTTATACCCATGAGTTTGAAGAAGCGCAGGCAAGAACCTCTGATATAATTGCTGAGGCTTTGGACTTCTCTAAAAAGAAATAACCAAGTTTAGCCCATTATAAACGTGAAAAAATGTTATTCAAGCTTATACAATGGGCAAACAATGGGCTTACGTTAATTTCGGAACAAAAGAAAAACCCGGAAACAACGTATATACGTTATTTCAGGGGATAAGCTATGGTGACCCGTACGGGAATTGAACCCATGATTCCGCCGTGAAAGGGCGGTGTCTTAACCTCTTGACCAACGGGCCATATATGGTAGCGGCAGTAGGATTCGAACCAACGACCAATCGGGTATGAACCGAGTACTCTAGCCAACTGAGCTATGCCGCCATTTATCGTCGTTTTTGCTTACCGCTTTATGCGACTATATTATTATACACTTTTATTTTGAAAATGTCAATAGTAAATTTTGAAAAAAAAACTGTTTGTACAAATGAACAAAATCAGTATGCGAATATTATGCGATATTTGTTAATAATGTAGAATCAAAAAATATTTTTTCCTTATTTGTATATTTTAGTAAAAAAAATCTCCTTTTTGAACTATTAGTGAACGGTGGTATTAAATAAGCCTTAAAACCGTTACAAAATTTTCAGAAAGGGGTTATTTTTATGCCCGAAACAAATCATAGGTCGCTATGCAGACTTTTTTGCTGCAACTACGCAAGGCTCGGAAATATTTTTGAGGCTGCTTTAAAAAGCGGCTTTCCGCCTGAAACGGCGCTGGCTGACGGTATTGAAATAATGAATCAGGCAAAGTACCGAAAGCTGATCGAAAGCTTTATGCAAAAGAATGTGACGCCGGAAAGCGCTGTTATGACGGGGCTTGAAAGGCTTGCGTTCGGCAGGGCGAACGATGCGGCGCTTCTTGTATTTTCCGATGAGATGCCGACTTCGGAACAGATAGATTCGCTGGATCTTTTTAATGTTTCCGAGATGAAAAAAGTGAAAGGCGGAGGTGTTGAGATCAAGCTTTTTGACAGGCAGAAGGCTCTTGAGCGTATTTATGAATACTCGTTTGACAAGAGCGCGTCTGCTGCTGCGGAAAATCTTATCGAAGCGCTGACCTCGCATGGAGATGAATCCGATGAGATTTGAACCGTTTTCCGCAAAGCAAAAACTTGCCGTATCGTGGTGGGCTGATCCGCGTTACCGCTCCAAGGATGCGCTGATATGCGACGGCGCTGTCCGTTCGGGAAAAACCCTCTGCATGTCGATAGGATTTGTAAGCTGGGCAATGACTTCTTTCAGAAACTGCGCGTTTGCCGTTTGCGGAAAAACGATAACGTCCGTTCGCAGAAATCTTATCGAGCCGCTCACTTCCGTACTGGGGGCTATGGGCTACAGCAGCTTGGAAAAGATAAGTAAAAACTACATCGACATTTTCGCGTCGGGAAGAAAAAATCGTTTCTATATTTTCGGCGGACGTGACGAAAGCTCGGCGTCGCTTATACAGGGCATGACGCTTGCGGGGGTACTTATGGACGAAGCGGCGCTTATGCCAAGGTCGTTTGTGGAACAGGCGATAGCGAGATGCTCCGTTCCGGGATCGAAGATGTGGTTCAACTGTAATCCCGATAACCCGTATCATTGGTTTTACCGTGAATGGATAAAAAAGGCGGACGAAAAAAACTCATTGTATCTCCACTTTACAATGAAAGATAACCCGTCCCTGACGCCCGAAATACGCAGAAGATACGAAAAGATCTATTCAGGCATTTTCTATGACAGGTTTGTTCTCGGCAAATGGACTGCTGCGAGCGGCGTTGTGTACCCGATGTTTTCAGAGGAGTTTCACACCTTTGATAAAGCTCCCGAATGCGGCAGATACATTGTGTCGTGCGATTACGGGACTGTCAATCCGTCATCGTTCGGGCTTTGGGGAGAATGCGAGGGCGTTTGGTATCGTCTTGACGAATATTATTACGATTCAAGGAGGGAAGGCATTTCCCGTACCGACGAGGAACATTACAGCGGTCTTGAACGGCTTATAGGCGAGCGCAGACCGGAATTCATCATTGTCGACCCTTCCGCGGCAAGCTTTATCGAGTGCATAAGGCGTCATGGCAGATATCATGTAAGACCCGCTAAAAACGACGTGCTTTCAGGAATAAGACGGGTCGGGGACGCTTTGAAAAACAGAAGCATTCTCATCTCGAAAGGCTGCAAGGATTGTCTGAGGGAATTTTCTCTCTACTGCTGGAATGAAAAGCTTGGCGGAGATGTTCCCTTAAAGGAAAACGATCATGCAATGGACGATGTGAGGTATTTTGTCAGCTTCGTTATGAACGACAGCGGGGACGACTTCTTTGTAGCGTCCGTTTCACGGTGAAAGGGGGTGTTATGATGAAATTATGGAAAAGGAAAAATCCGCAGTCGGACAAGACGGAACAAGCGGCGGTATCCTCGGCGGTAAGAGCCTGTGAAAGAGAGATCCCCGACAGCATAGAGCATTGGGAAAAGGAGCTTTACGACCGTTTGCGGTTTACAGTTCCCGTTATAGACGCAGCTATCGGTAAGATCGTCCGTTTAACGGGCGGCTACAGGGTCGTATGCGAGGACGAGAGTATGCAGGAGATCATGGACAAATTTGCAGCGGATATTCCCGTGGGGCTTACCTGTAGATCGCTGCAAAGCTTTACCGACAGCTATCTTGAAAGTCTTCTGACTTATGGAAACGCCGTCGGAGAGATGATACTCGACAGCGAAACAATGAAGATAGCGGCGCTTTACAACGGAGATCCTTCTAAGATAGCGGTCGTTGCCAACGAAAATACGGGGCTGCCCGTATACTGTATAAAACAGAGCGGCGGAAAGCTCAAGGCGATCGAAAATCAGAAGCTTATAATGTTTTCCGCGCTGAATCCTCCGCCGGGAAAGGCAATGGGCATGTCTATACTCAGGGGGCTGCCGTCGCTCAGCCGTATTCTTATGAAGATATACCGCTGCATCGGGCAGAATTACGAAAGGGCAGGAAACATCAGATATGCCGTTACATACCGTCCCTCTTCGGACAGCGGCGAAAAAGCGTATTCAAGAGAAAGAGCCATGCAGATCGCAAAAGAGTGGTCTGACGGAATGACTGCCGCGAAAAACGGCGAAATACGCGATTTTGTAGCTGTAGGAGATGTGGATATAAAAGTAATAGGCGCGGATAACCAGCTTTTTGATACGGAAGTGCCTGTGCGTCAGATACTGGAACAGCTTATCGCTAAGCTGTCGGTACCGCCGTTCCTTTTGGGGCTTAACTGGTCGACCACAGAAAGAATGTCCTCGCAGCAGGCGGATATTCTGACGTCGGAGCTTGAGTATTACCGCAGGCTTATCACTCCCGTTATCAAAAAGACGGCAAAGGCGTTTCTTATGCAAAACGGTTCGGTTTCCGAGGTTCGGGTCGAATGGGACAATATCAACCTACAGGACGAAACCGCTTTGGCGCAGGCGCGCCTTATGAATGCGCAGGCGGAAGAAATCGAAAGAAATTTTGAAAATTAATTTGGAGGTATTTATATGTACAACGAAATCAGACTTGAAAAGGGACTTTATAATCTTGCAGGCAAAAGCTTTTTGCAGGCTCTTGAGGATATAGATCCTACTGAAAATTACAACGGCACAGCTTTAGGCGATCTTGACGCGTTTGAAAGACAGCTTAAGCGTTTTGATATCAAAATAAGTGGCGAAAACTGCGACAGAGTTGAGAAATTCTTTGTTACAACGGAAAGCGCAGTACTTTTCCCCGAATTTGTAAGACGCGCTGTCACAGCCGGAATGGAGGATTCCGTTCTGAGCGAAATGATCGCGGTAAAGACCGTATCCGACTGCAATCAGTACAGGGGCTACAGCGTGACCGAAACCGCGGATTACAGTACGAATACGGCTGAAGGCGCGGTTCTTCCCGAAACCGCTATCAAGGAGTCGTCCGCGTCGGTTGATCTTAAAAAGTTCGGCAGACTTATCACCGCTTCCTATGAGGCTGTAAGAATGCAAAGACTTGACGTTTTTGCCATTACGCTTCGCTCGATCGGCAAAAAGCTTGCAGACGCTATGGTAAAGAGCGCGATAGGCGTTCTTAAAACGGACGCCGCTTCACAGAGCATTTCGGGCACGGAGCTTGCATTCGGCGACCTTACGGCGCTTTTCGGCAGCTTTGATTCCTATGATATGACTGCTCTTATCGCTTCTCCCAAGAACGTTGCTTCTATTATTTCAATGGATCAGTTCGGAGAATCGATAAAGGTTGACGAAAGAGGAAATATAATTCTTCCTTTCGGCACAAAGCTTATCAAGTCAAGTCAGATAGACGACAAAACTATCATCGGTATTGACAGCCGATACGCTCTTGAATTTATCACAAGCTCCGAACTCGTAATGGAAGCGGACAAGCTTATCGACCGTCAGATGGACACCTTCACAGTTTCGTGCAGCCTTGTATTCAAAAAGATCATGGCTGACGCTGTAAAGACGCTTACTATTCCCGATTAATATTGCGCTTATCAGGGGGACGCCGTCCCCCTTAATAAGCGATAAATGGAATTGTGAAAACTTAAAACATATGAAAGGAAAAGTATACTATGGAAAAAAGTGAAATGCTTGAAAAGCTCAATAAATTCACAAGAAAGACGCTTACGGAGGACGAGGTCTATATATTTGACGTGATACTTTGTGACAACGAAATCGACAGGGACGGCGAACGCTTTTCCCTGAACGCTTTGAGATCTCTTGAAAAGCTTTTTGTCGGTAAGACGGGGATATTCGATCACAATCCCAGCAGCTCCTGTCAGAATGCGAGGATATTCCATACAGAGCTTGTGACGGACAATTCAAAAAAGACCGTAAATAACGAGCCGTATACATATTTAAAAGGAACGGCTTATATGGTGAGGACAGATGAAAACACAAGTCTTATCAAAGAGATCGAGGGCGGCATTAAAAAGGAAGTAAGCGTTTCATGCAATGCCGGAAAAAGAAGCTGCTCCGTATGCGGAACCGATCTGAACAGCAAGACCTGTCCTCATACCGCCGGAAAAAATTACAACGGCAGGATAGCTCACGCCATTCTCGACGATGTTACGGACGCTTATGAATGGAGCTTTGTTGCCGTTCCGGCACAGGTGAACGCGGGCGTTACCAAGAAATACAGAAACGCCGAAAGCGTAAATACCGAAAATGCAGAGCTTATCGAAAAACTCTGCAAGAACCTTAGATCCGATATTTACAGGCTTTGCATGGCGTCGGGTTCACAGGCATGCACAAAGGCGCTTACCGCTGCGGCTGAAAAAATGAGCGCTATGGAGCTTATTGAATTTAAGGAAGCTCTTGAAAAGGAGCATAGACCGACGCTTGCTTCACAGCTTGAAATGAAGGAAAACAGTCTTGACGAGTTCAGAATGGAGGGTAAATTAAAATGAATATTTCACAGATAGCGTCGCTTTTTACGCTTTTTTCGGGAGAAGCAAATATCAACAAATACATGCCGCTTATAGATTCCGCGGTAAAGCAGGTCAGCCGTAAGCTGAAAGATGAAGAAACAGCGGGAGATATAAGACTCGATTATCTTTGCGCCGCGATAGCAAATTACAGATACAGCCAGATAACCTGCGTAAAGGACAGGATCGCGTATACCTACGGAGGTACTGCCGACTGCAAGGGAAACGCTCAAATGGAGTACGATCTTGCAAAGGCTCTCATGGACGAGTACTACAAGGCGGCGTCGGAGCTTTTGTATGACGATGAATTTGTATTCAGTTCCGTCTGCTGAAAACGGGAGGTATATTCATGGCAAATCTTAGTCTGATCATTGAAAGAATATACGCGGCGCTTAAAGGAAACTCGATATCCGTTTTCAGAGAATATGAAAAGCTGCCTGTTTCGGAGCATGAAAGACTTTACGCCTGTGTGGGGATATCGGGGATAGATATTGAAAACCGCGCTTTGGGTGAAAAGGGAAAGTATTACAGCGAAAGCTTTGAGCTTCGGATCAGGATCGCAGGAAACACAGACGTTCCGTTTACGGAGTTTTACGATGCTCTCGATACGCAGCTGCTCGGCGGTCTTTTAAAAAAGAAATTCCGCCTTGAAAGCGTTAAGATATCTGCGCCGTTTTTTGACGACGGGCTGCGCCGCATGGTATTGGAGTGCAGTGCAAAGATACGCGGAAGAATGGAGGCATTGAATGGTTCACAGTATTGATGAAAACAAGTACAGCGAGGTGAGCGTCGGAGATATCAAGCTTTATGCCGAATCTTATGAGATAAGCCGCGACCGCAGATACAGCTTTCATAACCGATCGTCAAACATGCTGCATTTTACCGATAACGGGCCATATCCTGCGTATATCAGGGTAAAGGGATATATTCTCAGATCGGAATGCGAAACGCCAGCGCTGATTTTAAACGAATATATGACTGATAATACGCAGCTTGACAGCAATTTTGAAAATATGTTTTTCAACAAGCTGCGTATCAAGAAATACAGCATAAACGCTGTTCCGGATTCGTACAGGATAGACTGTGATATAGTCTTTTACTGCGAGGGCAGCATGGTGAAGATCGAGGTGATGTAAATGGATAAATATACGGTCAGAATGTATGACAGCTTAGGAAACTGCCGCATTGAAGAAATATGCTTTTATTTTCGTTATGTAAAAGAAACGTATACCCCGTATGTTTATTTTGAAGGGAAGTTTTTAAGCACGAAAATGGAAATAGGCGAAATAACCATGATAGAGTTCTGGAAAAACTATACCATGCTTCACAGAGGACTGGTTGACAGTATAGAAATAATACAAAGCAATAACCGTCCGACAGTTTATGTGAGATCAAAGGGATTTACGTCGCTGCTGTGTCAGAATCAGCCCGAACCGGGCGTCATGAAAGAGGCGAATCTTGAAAAGATAATCGCTACATTTCCCGATATTCCTTATATAACCTATGAGGATACCGACAATGAAAATTATATATACATAAAGGACGGTTCAACTGTCTGGGACGCGATATGCAATCTTTGCTACAGAAAAAAAGGTATATATCCGTACATCGAACAGGCAAACAAAGTGAGGATAAGTCCCAAAAACGTTTATATGCATATGACTATATCTGAGGGAAAAGTAATTGAAAAAGGCGTGAAGCATGATTTTACAAGGCTGATAAGCCATATCCACATGCAGGATATCGAAGGCAGCTACAGCTTTTATAATCAGGAAAGCACGGAGGCGCTGAGCAGAAATATCATAAGGCATAAACAGATCCCCCTCGACCGTCAGTTTCTTTACAATCCGAGTGAAGCGCCGGATTATAAGCTGAAATTCAGTATGAGGGGGATGATTTACCGCTATATAAAATATGATGGATTTATGAACGACGATCTGTTTGACATCATTACCTGCGGCGACTTTTTTAAAAGAGCGAGGATACACAGAGTTGAAACCGTATTTGACGGCGGAAGAGTCCTGACCGAGATCGGAAATTACAATGACGGATTTTTCAGTTAGGACAGATCTTCAAGCACTAACGATATCCTGTCCGATATATCCGGAAAGGAAATAACGATCGTTATAACCGAATACAACACGATCGACAAAATAAGCATTACAGATGAAACCGCCGTACCGTTTCTGATCTTCTGATGAGGCATAGTGAACGGTATGCGGTTTGCTTTGTAAAATTTTACATAAAGCACGATACCGACGACGCACAGTACGATCATTCCAAGACCTGTCAGCGTAGACAGAAGAAGATTGTCGAGGATCCCCGAATATGCGATAATGCATGAAATGCTGTTTGAAAAGGCGTGAACGGCGATAGACGGAACAAGTGAATTATGCTTTATATCGATGTGCGCCAGGAAGATTCCGAAAACGAACGCAAACAAGAATTGACTTACGTTCTGATGCATAAGTCCGAACAGAAGCGCGCTTAAAAATATTCCGAAACGCTGACTTACTCTCGATAGATTTTTCAGAACGAAGCCTCTGAACATAAGCTCTTCCGTTACGGGAGCGATAAGACAGGAATATACGACGGCGACGATTATGGTTTTGGGAGCCTGATAGCTGGTTATCTGCGTTCCGACGGACAGATCCACGCCGTTGAATATCATTTCAAATATTACTCCCGCAAAGCCGCCGACATAGCGTATAAAAAAGCTTATGACCAGATAAGAAACTATATTTCCGAATGTAAGTCCCGTAGTCTGAAAATAAGAACCGAGTTTTATTTTTGTGACCTTGGAGCCGATCAGAAATACAAGTATGCTGCATGTCATCAGCACGAGCATGTTCAGCGAGATGTTTATTGAAGAAGAATTGAAAAAGTTTTGCAGCCCCGACATATATTGACTTGTCGCTTCTGACGGATCGATCCCGTCCACTTTCATCGCTATGCGTTCAAGTATGATAAGTAAAACCGCAAAAACACCCTGAGCTAAAAGAAAATGAATTATTATCCCAAGTCCTGTTATGTTGAAATAACGGCGTATTTTTTTCTTTTCGTTCTTTGAGGGCTCAAACGGAATAACACAGCCGGGTATGTCTATCTGCGGAACGATCTCACGGTAATCGCTGTTGTATTCCCTGAATTCGGTGAAATTTTCAAATGGGTTTTGCGGATCGATTTCCGGTGCGTTTGTTTTTGTTTCGCCGTTTTGTGTGGACGCATTATGCTCATAAAAAAGTTCGTTCATATCAGTATTCTTCTGCCGGGAAACTTTATAGGCAGAAATTCCTCCATATTTTTTTGTTAACGTCATAAGCTGTTCTCATAGACAAAAAGATTTATGTGATAAATCTCTAATCTATATTATATATCATTTTTTACATATAGTCAAATGATTTCCGTGATTTGATACAAAAAGTTGTAGACAAAGCCGAAATAATGTGGTATAATAAGCGTAAACATTTAAGGCTTAATTGTTCTTCATGGCAATTCAGCCGCATCTTAATAGAAAGGAATCTAAAAAAATGCTTCATGAAAAATCATGCGGAGCCATAGTTTTTCGTAAATTTCACGGCAATATAGAAATTCTGCTTATAAAACACGTCAACAGCGGACATTGGTCGTTCCCGAAAGGTCATGTTGAGGGGAATGAAACCGAACTTGAAACCGCGCAGCGTGAGATTATGGAGGAAACGGGGATAGACGTCATTCTTGACTCGACATTCCGCGAAACGGTTTCCTATTCTCCGAAGAAGGACACCCAAAAAGTGGTGGTATATTTTTTGGCTCAGGCAAAAAATTATGATTTCAAGGCTCAGGAGGAGGAAATCTCCGATATAAGATGGGTCGATGTGGGATACGCTGTGAATATTCTCACATATGATAATGATAAGGTTATTGTCAATAAAGCGAAAGCCGCAATAAAAGAACGCGTATAAGAGCCTGTTCGGTATCTTTTTGCGGTGTTGCCTTAAAATCAATTACGCAAAATCTTTACGGTAAAAGGAGCAGTATATGAGTATAAAAATCGTAACAATAGACCGTGAATACGGAAGCGGAGGAAGACTTATAGGCGAAAAGCTTGCCGAGGCTCTCGGTTGGAAATTCCTTGACGGAAAAATAATCGAGGACGCCGCGCAGCAAAGCGGTCTTTCCGAAAAATTCATTGAACAAAGCGGCGAATATGCCTCTGCGACCTCGAGCCTGTTGTTTAATCTTGCGATAGGCAACAGTCCTAACGGAATGATGTCGCTTTACAATGAAGTTTTCAACATTCAAAGGAAGATCATAAGGGAAGCTGCCGAAACCGGAAACTGCGTTATCGTCGGAAGATGCGCGGACTATATTCTCCGCGACCGCCGCGACTGTCTTAATGTCTTTGTTCACGCTCCGGCGGAAATGAGGATAAAAAGGATCACGGAAGTATACGGCGACAGCGCAAAATCTCCCGAAAAGCGTCTTAAGGAAATGGACAAAAAAAGACGGGTCTATTGTCAGAATTTCACAGGACACGACTGGGGCGGCACACGCAATTATCATTTAAGCCTTGACAGCGGATTTTACGGCATAGAAAAATGCGTTAAAATAATCGTTGATTCATTATAGATCAGTAGAGTAAAGCTTGCCTAATTGGCGTTGCAATAAAATAATAGCTAAAACGATTAAGCGTTTGTATTGCAAAACGCCGATTTTAAACAAAAGTACTTGACAATACATCTCAAATATTGTAAAATATGCATATAAGTAAACGTGCATCGTTTTAATATTGTAATAAGGAGGAATAAACAATGTCAATCAAAAAGAAACTTATATCCTTTCTGACGTCGGCGGCATGCCTCGTTTCATGCGTATGCGTTGCCGGAGCTATTAAGGATGACGAGGTAAACGCCGCGGCTGTTAACGGACAGGACGCGTTCGGTATTACCTCACAGATGAAGATAGGCTGGAATCTGGGTAACTCTCTCGATTCGACCAGCGACATTCTGACTATCGAATCTTCGCCGAAAAAATTTGCGGAAACGTGGGGCAATCCCGAGCCTACGACCGAGCTTATCGACGCTGTTAAAGCCGGCGGATTCAATACGATAAGAATCCCGGTGACCTGGTATCAGCATCTTTATCAGGAAAACGGCACATACAAAATCGACGACAAGTGGATGGCTTACGTTAAGAAATTTGTTGACTATGCGTATAATCAGGATATGTTCGTTATCCTTAACATGCATCATGAAGATTTCATAAACGTTTCGCAGTTTACCGACGCAACTCTCAATGACGCTACTCAGAAGCTTACAGGCGTTTGGACTCGTCTTTCCGAGGAATTCAAGGATTATGACCAAAAGCTTATCTTCGAGGGTATGAACGAACCGCGTGAAATGGAAAATCCGTCAAATTCCGAATGGGGCGACGGAGATACCAATTCATGGAATTATATCAACAAGCTGAACAAGGTTTTCATTGACGTCGTAAGAGGTCAGGGTTCGGCAGCAAACAAAGAACGTCTGCTTATGCTCCCGGGATATCATGCGGGAAACAGCGTTTCAACAGTAAGAGCTATCGACGTTCCGTCAGACGCAGGCAATGTAGCGCTTTCGGTTCACGCTTACAACCCTTACTTCTTCTGCATGGATAATAGTAACATGGCAAACCATACATACCCGGGCAATAGCGGTTATGGTCAAAGCTATGAGGATGAGCTCAGAACAATGTTCAGTTCATACAAGAGCATTATCGCCGAAAAGAATGTTCCGATCATAATGGGCGAATTCAGCGCCTCGGACTTCAGCAATACCGAATCGCGTGTAAACTGGGCTAAAGATTACCTTTCGTTAGCTAAGGATGCAGGAATCCCTTGCGTACTGTGGGATAACAACGTTGTTGCGGAAACAGTTACAAACCCCGAAGCTGCCGGCGAAGCTCATGGTTACCTCTACAGAGCAACAAATACATGGTATCCTAATTCAAAGCCTGTCATTGCGGCTATGATGGATACTGTCGGAGTTACAGGCTATAGTCTGCCCGATTATGAAGAATACGTCGCTCCTCCGTTCTCATGGGACAATATAAAAATCGGAAGCGACTGGATAAAAATTTATCGTAACGAATCGGGTGCAGAGTTAGATGCATGGGCTTCTGAAGCGGTTTCAGGATATCAGCAGTATCTCAACGAGGACTACGCTTTGGTAATGATCATGGATTCTGAACAGGAACCGGGTCTTGTTGCACAGACCAGTACAGGCGAAGGCGGTTGGCATTATATACTCTCTGACAACGATAACAATACCGATTTCGTTTATTTCTACACATATGACGATATTGTAAATACGCTTACATCAGCCGGCGATTCTATGAGTGCGATAAACGGTCTGTATCTGAGCGCGCGTTTCTCAGAGGCTAAAGCCTATGGCTTGTACGCAGTTCCGGTTGGCTCGCTTACCGCTCCGACCGAACCGCCTACGGAAAAGCCCACGGAAGACGTTCCTACAGAGCCGACTACGGAGATCGTTCCTCCGAAAAATTACGCAAGAGGCGACGTTGACCATAACGGAATTATCAATGTAATCGATTCCGCCATACTTAGAGGCACACTCATGAGCGTTGATAAAATGAGTGTGTTGTTAAATGATGATTTAAGATTCATCTCGTATGATGTTGACGGAAATGGCTACGTATCCGTAAACGATCTGGTACTTCTTAACCGGTATCTGATTGGTAAAGCAACTATCGATCAGAGCGGAGTCTTTGAGGTGCTTTATTAATATTGCAGAAAATTATAATTATTTAAGGGGATGCCCTCTCTTGCAGGGCGTCCCCTTAAAAGCAGATTTTTGGAAGGACATCCTTTGAATGGGTGTCCTTTTATTTTTCAGAAAGAAAATAAGGCAATACCGCACAAAGATTGTGCATCAGATGCGAAGTCAGATTTTTCGTCAGATTGCATAAATTTGACGAAGGAATACTTGCGTATTTCAAGGAGGATTTGTGTAATATAACGGAAAATATGCAAGCAAATGATGTACAAAGCCGTTAGGCGTGCTTTGTGCGGTGTTGTCATAAGTGTTTCCATGAATCAATTGACTTTTTCCATACTCTATGATATAATAAATTTATCATTTACAGTCCCCGACTATAGAGATACGCATTATGGGATTTCAAATGTGAACAATATACGTACATAAAATGAAAGGAGAGCTCCGCTTTTGGCGGACAAAAAGATCATGATATATATTTGCGGACTGCTTATGGCTCTTGCCGATAGTGTGCCGGGGGTTTCCGGCGGTACGATAGCCTACCTTCTCGGATATTACGAGGATTTTATCGGCGCGCTCAACTCGTTTCTGACGCTTAAAGGCAGCAAAGCCGAAAGAATATCCGGCATAAAAAAATCGCTCGGCTTTTTAGTTAAACTCGGCATAGGCTGGGGGGTCGGATTTGTTTCGGCGGTTTTAATACTGACAAGCGTATTTGAATCGCATATATATCAGGTAAGCTCGCTGTTTATCGGATTTATTCTCTTTTCTATACCGCTAATCGTCTGGGAAGAAAAGCAGTCGCTCAAAAAATTCTATAACGCATTCTTCCTGCTGGTAGGAGCCGCGATCGTAATTGTCATGACAATGGTCAACCCGTCGGAGAGCGGAGGTATTTCAGGCGGTTCTGTGAGCTTTTTTCAGCTTTTGTATATAATGCTTGTGGGAATGCTGGCGATCTCGGCAATGGTTCTGCCGGGAATATCAGGCTCTACAATGCTGTATATCTTCGGTATTTATATGCCTGTCATGAACTCTATAAAAGATCTGCTTCATTTTAAATTCGGCGGACTTCCTATAGTTATGGCGTTGGGAATCGGCATAATTCTCGGAATAGTCGTGATAATAAAATTTGTAAAAATGGCTTTGGAAAAATTTCATTCACAGACTGTGTATACAATAATAGGACTTATGATAGGTTCGCTGTTTTCAATAGTAAAAGGTCCGGAATCGCTCGATACGCCGAAAGCGGCGCTTTCATTTGATTCGTTCAGCATAATTTTTTTCATAATCGGCGGCGCTGTTATAGTTGGACTTCAATGTCTGAAACTGTTTTTCGGAAACAAAAAATCAATCAAAGAATAGTATGAGAACGACTTCTGAAGTTTTGGAGGAACTATGGCAAAGGTCATAATAATCATTTTACTGCTTGTGATGTCAGCGGTTTTTTCGGGAAGTGAAATGGCGTTTTCAAGCGTCAATAAAATACGTCTTAAAAACTATGCCGCACAGGGAAATAAGCGCGCTGAAAAAGCTTTGAAGATAGCAAACGCATTTGACGACGCGCTTACGGCGATACTTATTGGAAATAATATAGTAAACATACTTTCAACGTCCATAAGTACCGTTTTGTTTACACAGCTGTTAGGCTCGGGCGGAGTCGGCGCGGCGACGGCTGTCATGACCGTTCTTGTACTTATCTTCGGAGAGATAACGCCTAAATCATACGCAAAAAGCCATGCGGAAAGCGTTGCGCTCTTTATGGCAGAACCGCTTTGGGTACTTATAAAGCTTATGACGCCGTTTGTTTATCTTTTCAAGATATTGCAGAATGCGCTGAAGCCGAAAGACAAGCAGCCTACCGTTACCGAAGACGAGCTGAAATACATGATCGAGGAGATCGAGGAACAGGGCGTTCTGGAGGAACAGGAAAGCGATCTTGTCCGTTCGGCTCTTGAATTTGACGAGATAACCGTTGATGAGATACTCATTCCGAGAGTCAAGGTTGTAGCTGTCGAGAGGCATGAAAGCTTTGAAAAAATCAAACAGATATTTCTTGAGGAAATGTATTCAAGACTTCCTGTTTACGAAAAAAGCGTTGACAACATCATAGGCGTTATAAACAACAAAAGTTTTTTCAGGCTCGATTCACACGGGAAAGAAGATATTTCCGATATCATGCAGGACGTCATACATCTCTCGGACTTGAAGCTTATAAGCGAGGCTCTGAAAGAGATGCAGAAAAACAAGATGCATATGGCTGTCGTTCTCGATCAGTACGGCGGAACCAAGGGCATCGTTACGCTTGAGGATATAATAGAAGAACTTGTCGGCGAGATATACGATGAAAACGATGAAGTTGAGAATAATTTTATTAAAACAGGCGATAATGAATATGAAGTATCGGGAGAACTCAGCGTTAACGATATGCTTGAAAATTTAGAGCTTCCCGAAGGCGAGATAGAAAGCTCGTCGAACACAGTCGGCGGTTGGGTAATGGAGATATTAGGACATGTGGCGGAGGAAGGCGAAACCGCTGAAAGCGGCGCATTCAGTCTGACGGTGCTGTCGGCAGGCGAAAACAAGGTCAAAAAGATAAAAATTGTTATCTCAACCGATGACAGAGATAAGGAAAGTGAATAAGGGCAAGTAAAGCTTGCAAAATCTTTTCGTCAAAACGACCAACAATCAACGCTGTGAATCATGAATAATTTACGAAATTATTAACATTATACAAAATCACTTTGACTTTTACGCTTTTTATGGTATAATAATAAGCGTAGACGTCGATATAAACTACAGTTGCTGAATGGTAAAATTTATCATTTACAGTCCCCGTCTATAGAGATAGTCATTATCTTCGTTTTTGCGGCTCACAGCGGAAGCTGTGCCGGAGCGGAAGCTTGATTTTCTTTGGTTCGTTTCTTGCATCAAGGCGGGAAATGAACATACAAATGCATATCGGACATGCTGTGTAATAACAAAAATGACAATAAGTACCCGAAGTTTTCGGTTTTAAATATTTGATTGTCGGGCGGTGAAAACAAATATATGTCAGAGGTTATTGCTGTTTCTTCCGGAAAGGGCGGAACGGGTAAATCAACTGTCTGTGCCGGGATCGGAAACGCTCTTGCTCACTCGGGCTATACCGTGGTGATACTGGAACTCGATTTCGGATTCAGATGTCTTGACGTATTTTTCAGAATTGCAGACAAAATTAAATTTGACATTTCCGATTATATTGCCGGAAGATGTCGTCTTAAAGAATGTGTAAATAAAGTCCCCTCCGTACCGGGACTTAGTATAATATGCGCGCCGTTTGATCTTTCAGAGGAAATTGACTATGAAAAGATCAGAGAAGCGGTCGGACGGCTGCGAAAGCTTTATGATTTCGTGCTGATAGATACCGGAGCGGGCGCGGATAAGGAAATTGTCGGAGCGCTTATAGACGCCGACAGGATATTTTTGGTCGCTACTCCGGACGCGGTAAGCGTAAGGGACGCGGCTCATTTATCAGAGGAGTTTAAAAAATCGGGCTGTAAAAATCAGCGTTTGATAATAAATAAGGCTCACAAAAAATATATCGATCACAAAACGGTTAAAAATCTTGACGCTGTTATCGATACATGCGGTGTTCAGCTTATAGGTGTTGTTCCGGAGGAAATGAATCTTATGCTTTTTTATTCAAACGGAAAAAGGATATCGGAACACTCGTCGGGCTATGCGGCTTTTATGGCTATTGCCGAACGTATCTGCGGGGAAAATACACCTTTGGCTTTGAGGTAAATTCTGTTATTTGAAAGGACAAAACAATGACAATTGCTATTATTGCTCACGATTCAAAAAAGGAGCTTATGGTTCAGTTCTGCATAGCATATTGCGGTATACTGTCCAAATATAATCTTTGTGCGACAGGCACTACCGGAAAGCTTGTGAGTGAAGCGACCGGACTTAATATAAGAGGATATTTAAGCGGATCACAGGGCGGCGGTCAGCAGATCGGCGCGAGTATTTCATGCAGTGAGATCGACTTGCTGCTGTTTTTCAGGGATCCTATCAACCGTAAGGCAAGCGAGCCGAACGATATGGATCTTTTAAGGCTTTGCGATGTGCACAACGTTCCTGTTGCTACAAATATCGCGACTGCCGAGGCGCTTATCATGGCTCTTGAAAGAGGCGATCTTGACTGGCGTGAGATCGGCAATCCCAGAATATAAAAATAAAATCTATCGTCCCTTAAAAAGGGACGATTTGTTGGTATAGCGGAAAACTCAAAAGGAGGAAATTATGGCTCTTAATATCAAAAGACCAAACGGTACGGAGGACGTTACCGGAAAAAATATATGTAAATGGCATACGGTTGAAAGGACGGCAAGAGATGTCGCTTCCGAATTCGGATTTCATGAGATAAGGATACCGACGTTTGAAAACACCGAGCTTTTTCAGCGTTCTGTCGGTGAAACCACAGATGTTGTGCAAAAGGAAATGTATTCGGTTATTGCAAAGGAAACTAAATTTACTCTGCGTCCGGAGGGTACTGCCGGAACTATAAGAGCGATGATGCAAAACGGACTCCTTAACGAAGCGCTTCCGCAAAAGGTGTTCTACATACTTTCCTGCTTTCGTCATGAAAGACCGCAGGCAGGCAGATTAAGAGAATTTCACCAGTTCGGCGTTGAAATGGCAGGAAGCAGGCTTCCGTCAGCCGACGCCGACGTCATACTTATGGCTCATACAATAATTTCACAGTTAGGCATCAAAAATGTCGCTCTTAAATTAAATTCTATCGGCTGTCCGAAATGCCGAGCGGAATATCACAAGGCTCTTAAATCCTATTTTGAAAATAAAAAGGACGAACTGTGCGATACCTGTCTTTCAAGGCTTGAAAAAAATCCGATGCGTATTCTCGACTGCAAAAGTCCGATATGCTCGGAAATCGCAAAGGACGCTCCCGTAATACTTGATTTTCTCTGCGATGAATGCAGCGATCATTTTGATAAGCTGAAATCATATCTTAAAAATTTAGGACTTGAATTTACGGTTGACCCGAAAATAGTAAGAGGTCTTGACTATTATACTAAAACGGTTTTTGAATTTGTTACGACCGATATCGGCGCGCAGGGAACTATCTGCGGAGGCGGACGCTATGACGGTCTTATCGGTCAGCTTGGCGGACAGGAAACTCCCGCGCTCGGATTTGCTATGGGGCTTGAACGCCTTATACTTACAATGGAAAATCAGGGTATTAATTTTGATGAGGATCTGGGCTGTTCGCTTTACATTGCGCCTATGGACGAAAACGCCGTGCCTATGGCTATGAAAATAGCTAAGGAGCTGAGAACGGGCGGATTCTGCGTCGAGTTCGATACTGTCGGACGCGGTCTTAAAGCGCAGATGAAGTATTCCGATAAGATAGGCGCAGCGTTCACAATGGTTTTGGGCGACAATGAAATAAATGAAAACAAGGCAAGACTTAAAAATATGAAAACAGGCGAACAGGTCGAGGTAAAGCTTGACGAAAATCTGCTGAATGTATTTTCAAGCATCGCGCTTGACGATATGTTCAAAGACGTGCTTAATTAAAAAGGAGATCGAAAATAATATGGCTGATAATATGAACGGACTTAAACGCACACATTACTGCGGAGAAGTTACACAGGAAGGAATCGAGGTAACGGTCGGCGGATTTGTTCAGAAGATCCGCGACTTAGGTAATCTTATTTTTATTGATCTGAGGGATAAGACGGGTATCGTTCAGCTTGCATTCAATGACAATACCGATAAGGAAATATTTGAAAAGGCAGCTTCATGCCGAAGCGAATTTGTTCTTATGGCAAAGGGAACTGCCGTTAAAAGAGCAAGCGTCAATACGGACATAAAAACCGGCGGGATCGAAATTATTGTTTCTGATTTGAGAATACTCGCAAAGGCACAGACTCCGCCTTTTGAGATCACAAACGAAACAAAGGTAAATGAGGAGCTTAGGCTTAAATACCGTTACCTTGATTTAAGGCGTCAGCCGCTTCAACAGAATCTTATCATGCGGCATAAGATCGCCAAGGCGGCAAGAGAATATTTTTACAAAAATGATTTTACGGAAATAGAAACCCCTATGATGATGAAATCCACTCCCGAGGGCGCAAGGGATTATCTTATTCCTTCGAGGGTCCACAATGGGAAATTCTATGCTCTTCCTCAGTCGCCGCAGATATATAAACAGCTGCTTATGGTTGCAGGTATGGACAGATATATCCAGCTTGCAAGATGCTTCAGGGACGAGGATCTCAGAGCGGACAGGCAGCCCGAATTTACGCAGATAGATCTTGAAATGTCGTTCGTGGACGTTGAGGACATACTTTCTATGACAGAGGGATTCATTTCTTATCTTTTCAAGGAAGTGCTCGATATTGAAATAACGGCACCGCTCCCAAGACTTAGCTATAATGAATCTATGGAACGCTACGGAACAGACAAGCCTGATACGCGCTTTGCTATGGAGATACGGGATTTGTCCGATACGGTAAAGGACTGCGGATTCGGCGTGTTTGCGGACGCCGTAAAAAACGGCGGAAGCGTCAGAGCGGTCGTTGCGAAAAATTCCGCGTCGGTACTCACAAGAAAAGAGATCGACAAGCTTACCGAAATGGTAAGAGGGATCGGCGCTAAAGGTCTTGCCTATGTCAGATGGGTGGACGAAAAGCCTTCATGTTCATTCGCCAAATTTTTCAGCGATGAAGAGCTTTCGGCAATTCTTGAAAAGATCGGCTGTGAAAAAGGCGATACGGCTCTTTTTGTTGCGGATAAAAACAATGTGACGCTGCCTGTGCTTGGCGCGCTAAGACTTCATGTCGCCAAAAAACTCGATATTATCCCCGAGGACAAGTTCAACTTCCTTTGGATAACCGATTTCCCGTTTTTTGAGTATGACGAGGATTCAAACAGCTATGTCGCTATGCATCACCCGTTCACCATGCCGAATGACGACTGCATACAATATCTTGACAGCGCGCCTGAAAAGGTGTTTGCGAAGGCGTTTGACTTGGTTTTGAACGGTACTGAACTGTCGTCAGGTTCAATACGTATAACCGATTATGAATTGCAGCAGAAGATGTTCCGCGCGCTCGGTCTTACGGAAGAGGAAATCGAGGCAAAATTCGGATTCCTTGTTGAAGCTTATAAATACGGCGCGCCTCCGCATGGCGGTCTTGGCATAGGTCTTGACAGGCTCGCAATGGTAATGCTCGGGGCGGAAAGCCTTAGAGATGTCACCGCGTTCCCAAAGGTTCAGAACGCAAGCGAGCTGATGTCGGAATGTCCGTCTTATGTTGATAAGGAAAGCCTTGACGTGCTGGGAATAAGCGTGAGCGGAGAACAGTCTAAAGTTTAGGTCAAGCCTTTTCAAAGGCTTGCGGATTCCAAAGGCAGAGCCT
>JAMPFN010000031.1 GCA_023664445.1 Clostridium sp.
ATCCAAAGCGACCTTATACCGATACAAAAGAATATATAAAAAAGGCGATACCTCACGTTTTTACGCAAGGCATCGCCTTAATAATTTTTTAGAAACTCTATTAAATTTTCATCCGCTAAGTTTACCGACTTTATATTTGATATGGCAGATAACGTCAGAGTACAATCGTCCGCGGTAACAATTAAATCGCTAATGGACGAATTTTTGCAGGTGTTCTGCTGATTTTACAAATCAATAATGTATCATCAAAATGTAAGTTAATTGACTATAATAGCAATACGCTGATCCACCGGAGACTGAGTAACCCATAACCACATTTTTTCATTAGTAAGGTTATTCCACTGCTTAGGCAAAAACATATTTTCATAAAGGTTATATGCAATTTTTACAGTAGCGCTGTTACCTTTTCTTACACCGCATCTTTCAGCAAAAGTCACATTATTTTCTACAAAGAAATCATTTATGCTTGCCGTAATTTGTTCATCGTAAAACGCATACCAATTCTCACCAATAACCGGCAAGCCATAAAATGCGATCCCGTCAGGATAATCACCATTATTAGATATAGTAAGGGTCAGCTCTAAATATTTCTCGGACAAATAATCATAATTTTCGGCATTACTTCCAATTTCCTTTATATATGTTTCAGAATCTATAATTCGTGCTGATTCCAAAGAGATTGAATATCCCGGCTGTTCATACATATTATATGATTTGCAGTCATTATATTCGATTGTTTCATGCATTAAATAAACTTTTTCAGGATAATTTCCATGAACGGCAAATCCATCATTAATAATATAGTAACGTACTGCCCATAAGACAGTTAATGTTATAATTATAACCCGTGCATAAATTTTTTTCATTTTGATTTATCCTCCGATTCTTTCAGAGTTTCACCGGTAATTTTTCCGTGCTCAATGGTGTATATTACATCACTGACTTCTTCAATTATAGTATGATCATGGCAGGTTATTAACACAAGAGCGCCACGCTCTTTTTCTTCAGCAATAATTTTCTTTGTTATTTCTACACCATCCGCATCAAGAGCGTTTGTAGGCTCATCCAAAATTATTATATCAGGGGATTCCATAATAGCTGAAGCAATGCCAAGACGCTGCTTCATACCAAGTGAATATTTACGGTACTTTTTTTTATCATTGTGTTCAAGTCCAACACGAACTATAGTGCGTTTAATAACGTCGTCTGAAATTTCATTTTTTATTGAGGCAAGTAGCTTAAGGTTTTCGAATCCTGTCAATCCGCTTAAAAACGCAGGATTTTCAATTAAAATGCCCATGCTTTCTGGGAAATCAATATCTTTTCCCAGAATTTTATTGTCAAAGGCTATCTCGCCTTTAGATGGAATAATCAATCCGGCTATTAAACGCATAAGCATTGTTTTACCGCATCCGTTATATCCGCAAAGACCATAAACACTGCCGCTGGCAAGAGAAAGATTGACATTATCAGCTACAATATTTTTTCGTATAATCTTTGTCACATTTTTTAATGTAATATTCATAATACACCTCATTCCTTATCCGGCAATATATCATAATGTTTGAAATATATGCTGCCTATGAGTATTAAAACTGCAATTACGCTAAAGCATATAATTGTTCCTGCCTGAATATTGTAGCCGTTTTTAAAGAATTGATTGCTGAAAGTTATCATTGACAAACGCGAAACAGACACCGGGAAATCCGTTAAAACCCCCATTGCAAGTATTCCTATTATTATAAGGTAGCTATACATCGGCTTGGTAAACAGACTTAGCAACATCTGTATCATATTTAGCGTACATATTACGAGTAACGGAGATAACGCTAAAAACATAGATTGAATAAAATTTATTTCATTAATTCCAATAAATGTGTACATTACGCTTCGGTCGGCAATAATATTCAGAATATCAGTATCGCTTGAAAATGATATGTGATATCCGTTTATAATGCCAAATATGATAGCGGTGAGCATAAAAAGAATATAAAACCATATACTTGATGCAATATTACATATGCACTTGGCAAACCACCATTCCCGGCGTCTTCCGATTCTTGAAAGAATTTGAATTCCAAATTGCGTTAAGTCATTATGTACATAATCAAATCCGATAAATACAGCCAAAACAAATATAGCAAGCCATAAATAAGGAATTGTGATATTTACATCATGATTGGTATTTTCAGCAATAGGATCACATCCATGAAAAATTTCAGCTATCAACACTATAATATTTGTACGCTTTGTTATATCATGGTACTCTTTAAATGAATTTATATTCATGTGAGCGTACAGACATTCTAATATTGCAAGCAATGGAACTATAATAAATCTTTTGTTTTTTATAATACCTTCTTTCATATCACATAAAAATATTTTAGATACATTCATACTTTCTTCCCCGCAAACAATAAAGAATTGTAGACATTATGATAATAAAACCTATACTTAATAGTATATGTTCTGGAAGGGATGTAGTCATAGGAGCTGCATAAAGCATATCGTTCCATCCAAGAGTAACCATACACCCTTTAATAGTAATAATATATTTTCGAGAAATATACGCAGCAAGTATTGATTGTGAGATAAAAGTGAGAAATGGAATCATACTTGTTATAATATATTTCTTAATAAACATGCCCGATGACATTCCAATGCACGCCATTGCACCGCCCCAAAGAAATGCCACGCAGCACCATATTAAAATGAACAAATAAGGACTTTGATAGAAGATAGAGGAACAAAATCTAAACGGATCCATAGATGACGCCAAGTCTCCGGGAACAGGCCGATACGCTGGTGAAAATGTTGAGAGCAGGACATAATCAAAAATAAGAGATCCTGCAAAAATCATTCCGCCGCTAATGAATGAAACTAAATATTTTGCTGTAAAGTATTTTTTACGGCTGCATCGTGATATAATCTGGGTTATATAACCTGTACTCCGGTCATAGCTAACCGTCCAACTATATGCAAAAGCTGTCAACAGAGGGAGCGCCATAAAGAAATAAACTCCGGCATTCATTCCTCTGCTGACGCCGAGCCACTTGTAAAATATACTTGTATAAACATCAACACCTTTTTGGTACAGCATTGCCCATGCAATCACATCAGAAAGAATGATAAGTGCAGATGCGACAGCAGATATAATAAATGTTTTACTGCGAATCATGCGATTCCATTCAAACTTAAATATATTATACATTTGATCACTCCAAATCTAAATCAACAACCGTTCCGAGCCCGGATTCGGGTGATGCGGCAGTTGTGAAAAGGACATCACCTAAATCTGTCTCTCTTAAATCAACGAGATAATAACTTTCGATCTGAGTTGATTGATTCGGTTCAAGATGAAATCCAAAGTAATGCGAACTTACCTCATTATGTTTGCTTGAATATATTATCGGACCCGCTGTACATGAACCAAGAGAATCTACTCTGAAATCATATTCACCGTAATTTTCCGGCTCAATTGCATGCTCCTCAGAAGTGGCGTCAATATTTTCAACAGTAATATAAAGTTTGACCAATACTCTGTTGTTAATAAATGTATCAGTATCTATATCATAATTAAGTCCGTCATAAAGAGAATCCGGAAATACTTCAGCAAATTGAATACCGGCTTCATTAAGACTATTGTAAACCTCCGCTTTATCAACAGACATATTTATTTTTTCGCTTTCACCTTGTGCTGCCAAGTTTTCTGCAAAAAACTTTTCACCTAATTTTATAGGTTCAGACGTCTTATCTTTTTCCGATTCATATACCTCATGATTGATTTCATTTTCTGATTCAGACTCTACAGCCTTTTCGATATTTATTTCTGAACTTGTACAACCTGTGAATGTAAGAAGTGAAAAAATGATCAGGTATGCACATAAAGGCAGCATTATCTTTTTCATTATATTTTCCTCCTTTAATACAATTTAATATTATAGTTCAAAATTGTTAGAGGTTGTTCTCATAGGAAAAGCATGCGGATTTTCGAGCATGATTTTTCAGAGAACAAGGCGATTTTTTGAAGGCATACTTGCGTATGGCAAGGAAAATTAACGTAGTTATCGGGAAAATCCGCCGAAAAGACGTTTGCTTATGCCTATGAGAACAACCTCTTAAACATGTAAAAACCATCAAAGTAATATACAAAAGATATATTTTCTTATATTATACCGCCTCGATGGTTTCTAAACATGTTATTCTATATATGGAATAGGTTTACTCTGCAATGATTAACATACATATATTAATTAGCCAATATTACGCCATTTTCAGGTGAATAATCAGGACTCCATTTTCCCTGAACTGTAGATGAATTATTCTGCGACGTTGAGCGCATTTTTAGACCGGCACAGTTGTATCCTCTTTCGTTTATCAAGTTTTTAATTTGATAACGACGTCCTGAACTCAAGGTTACTGCTGTTGTTGTGCTCCCGGCACTATTACAGGTTAAGTTCTTTCCGCCCGACCATTTTGTGTCAGAAAGTCCCCAAGTCTGTACGGACACATTGTACTTTGAACTTGTAATATTAACATAAACACTTGAATCTGTGGACTTTACTCTGATACCATTTTTATTTACCGGAACCGGATTATAAATTCCGGCAGCACTTGGAGGTGCAATAAAATCTTTAATGTTTGTGTCTTCGGTGGAAGCGCTTGCCGTCATGCCTGCTGCACCCAATGCGAGTGTTGATACCGCCATAACAGAAGCAGCGATTTTCTTGAATATCTTTGTCATTTTTTAATCCTTTCTAATCAACAAATTTTGTTGATTTGTAATTTGTTTTGTACAATACGAATATTCGTGCAACAGTAAATTTACTGATAGTAAAAATTTAAGATATCTTATGACTACAGTATAATATTTCTATTATTAGAAGTCAATAGACTTGCATTAAATGGTCAATTTTTGACACTATATGGTCAATAAAAATGTATTGTAAATTATGTTTATATATTATCATATAAAAAACCGTTTGTGTTAAATCTTGTATGAAATAACAATTTTTTTGTGCGAATGGTATATGATTATATTTTTTACATAAAGCATATAAAAAACGGTTTGAAATAAATCAAACCGTCTTTTTATAATGGAATCATAACATTTGCGCTAAAAGAATCATCATCTTTCTTAATAATAAAATCGCCATCATACTGCCTGACCGTATATTTAACAGATGAAATACCGATACCATGTAAATTTTTATCTGATTTTGTAGTTTCTAACGTTATATTTAAGATTATCTTGAAAAAGAAAACGACCTGCTTGGAAAAACCTTATTCTATAATGAAACCGGAAACGACACTGTTGATATAATTCTCAATGTAAAGCAAAAATATGCTGAATCCGTAGAGTTCCGCAAAATATTGAACACATAAACCATTCTATAAATGTGGCGCTATATTTTTAATAATAGTCTTAATTTTACCATGATATCGATGTACAAAGGTACAGTTGATTTTATATACAAACGGTGTGATTAGTTTGGGCTGCTAAGACTGTTTAACATTTGGCATATGCAGCATAATATCCCCATAAAATTCATCATTGGAATGGGAAAACCTTGCAATACCATGATATTTTTCCGCAATAATTTTCATTGACTGCAAACCTATACCGCTGCCGTTTCGCTTAGTGGAAAGATATTGACCTTCTTTCATTTTCACAATGCCGTCAAAATTGTTGGTAGAAACCACATACAGTCTGTTACCGTTGCGGATTTCTGTAGTAAGGCAGAAATACCGTGAATCCGACTGTATAGTTTGGCAGCCGGCGATCGCATTTTCCATGATGTTGCCGAACAGCGCCGCCATATCGGATTCCGCAAAAGACAGCGGTTCGGGAAGCTCTATTTGCCAGTCGGTACGTATTCCGGCGGAAACTGCCATCTCCTGATAATAGCCGAACAGAGCGTTCAGCGCTGAATTGGCACAGTAATTTGCAGGAGCGTTTTCTGTAAGGCTGGTGTCGTACTCTGCAAGATGGACTCTGATACTGTCAATATCGCCTTTTTCCGCAAGAGAAGAAAGCAGACGGACGGAATGACGGAAGTCGTGACGAAGCCTTGCGGTCTGGCGCATATGTTCCTGCAATGAATGGTATTGATGAGCTTGTATTTCAAGAAGTCTTGTACGCTCCGACAGCTTTGTGTGTTCCAGTATGACGAATGCGCTATGATAAAAAAGAATATAAACAGCCGTAAGCACGGCAAAAGAACCTGCCTCAAATATGGGAAAGATCCAAATCATACGTCCTGTGTGGAGAGTGCTGTAGGATCGCGGAACAGCGATCACGTTGAGAATCAGGAAAACGGAGGACAGCGCTACTGTTGAATACCATAATTTTGGAAAATTAAGCTTGTCTACAACCAACTGAAAATGATGCGTGGCAGGATAGGTAAATGCCGCAAGCATCAGAACAGAAAATCCGAACTGGAACAGCGCCGCTTCTGTTGATAGGTCAGACGCGCCTGATTCAGGGTGGAGCGCGGCATCAAAAGCACAAGCGAACTGTGCCGGAAAGGTTTCTATAGCGCATACGCCCACATATATGGCAAGTGTGCAGGAAAAATCCAGATTTATTGTGCGGCGGAACAGGAAAAAGAACAGCGCCAATGACGGGAGCAGAATCACATTCACATCAAGCGATAACATTGCATGAAGCACAGCGGAAATAACAGAAAAAGGAAGAATAACTGCCATGCACATAGCGGCGGTCTTTAGCTTGGAATACCTCATTCTGTTGATTACGGTCAGATAACAGGACGCAGCACCGGGCAGGAGCACCAACATCTGAATAAACGCTGATAAAAATTTATTTATATCCATGATTATTTCTCCTTTTTGTGACGTTTTTCGGAATTGACCGACTGCCGTCTGCGTATTTTTTCAAAATGATAATCCATGAACATCTGCTCAACTACGGCTCTTTCACGTACACGGACAGGAAATTTTGCGCCGTTTTCCATAATGCAGCAATTATTTTCAAATTCGAGGATATATTCAGCGTTCACAGTGATACCCTTATTTACAGAGATAAATCGAGGATCTGCGCCTGTTTGGTTCAAAAATTCAGGCATAGTCATGCGGCAGCGCAGCTTTTCTCCGCCTGAAAGGGTTATGTCGAGGTAGTGAGCGTCAGTAACGGCGGAAACTATCTCGTCAAAAAATACACGGACGGTCTGACGATTGCTTATTATTTCCATATAATGTGCCTTATCCGGCAAAGTTTCCAGAGCATCCGTCATTACCTGCACAATTCGCTCCTTGACGAAAGGCTTTTGTATGTATTCAAAGGCGTGACATGAGAACGCTTCGGGCATATGCTCCGTACTTGTCGTAAGGAAGATCAGAACACAGCGTTTGTCCTGTTTTCGGAGTAATTTAGCCGTTTCTACTCCCGTCATACCGTTCATATATATGTCCATAAAGATAATATCAAAGCTGTTTTCTTCAAATATTTCAAGAAATTCCTCGCCGCTTTCAAAACACCTGATATCAAATGTTATACAATTTTCTTCTTCAATACCATGCAGAATTTCTATAAATTCGGAATATTCTTCCGTCAGGTCATCAACTATAGCAATGCGCATTTTAATCATCTCACTTTTCTTATACCGTTATAACATTATAACATAAATTCTTTTGAATTTCCATTCCTCAATTTGACATTCCTGCCAGAAAATTGACGTTCTTGCCAAAACGCTTGACATCAATTGCTATTTCAGGGTAAAATGAAGTAACATTTATAAAGCAGGAGGTTTTTTATGCAAAATAAACAATTCGGCGTTTTGAACAACGGGGGGGGGCATAAACAAAATCACTTGTGCGGACTGCACAAAAGAATTATTGCCGTAGTATCTTCGGCGGCGATACTTCTCAGCACAGCAACAGTTTTGCCCTATGGTAATTTTAACCTTGTGAGAGAAATTACAGCAAGTGCAGTAGGAACTGAACAGCAAGAAACAGACGTGGCAAGCGTGACCATTGACGGAGTAAAATCGTTTTACGCAACGCTTAGAGAGGCGTTTGCAGCCGCCAACGGAAAAACCGCCGAGATCACAATGCTGAAAGATGCGGA
This sequence comes from Clostridium sp., assembly GCA_023664445.1. Classification (GTDB taxonomy): domain Bacteria; phylum Bacillota; class Clostridia; order Oscillospirales; family Ruminococcaceae; genus Porcipelethomonas. Next base: position 8,087 of record JAMPFN010000031.1, read on the forward strand.
ATGTGTAAGCGATTCCGGTTCTCCGCTCGAGATCACCTACGGGAGCGTCACGCTGGACATGAATGGGAAAACCTTGACAGGCTATGGCAATGGATATTACGGAATTATTAATGTATACAGCGGTTCTTTGTCTGTGCGGGGAAACGGTAAAGTTAATGTAATGGACATAGGCTTTTCCTGTCGCGGCGGAAATTTGGTTATTGCCGATACTGCATTTGATGCAGTTAATAAAGGTTCCAATTATTCAAGCAGTGCGGTCCAAAATCAGGGAGGTAATATAACCATAAACAGCGGCAGTATTTCGGGTTATTACAGTAATGGTCAAATTTATCATTATAGCGGAAATACCATAATCAATAATATTGAACTGAGTGAAGCAAATAATAAAAAATATAGGGGCGTTCATTATTATGCTGAAGGAAAAATGGAAATTGATGGCGGTACTTTCGCTAATATTACGAATAGAAATGACAGCGTTGCGAAGCTGTTGGGTGATGGCTATACTTACAAGCATCAGGACGGCACATGGGCAACGGAGGCTGAACTTGCAGGTAGCTCCATCTCAAATGTTACGATCCAAAAAGCTCCCCTCAAAATCGAACCGCAAGGGGATAAGGCGTGGTATTATAACTCAGGCGAACACAGCTTGCTGATGAACGCAACGCCATTAACAGATGTTAAGACAATTTCTTATGAATGGTATAACGGAGAGACTAAACTCGACTGTACCGACGGCACATATCCTATCCCGAAGCGCTTGCCCGCGGGAAAATATACTTACACCTGTAAGGCTGTCTGCGACGAGTATACCCGTTCATATGATTTTGAGTTTGAGGTGGAAACGTGTTTCCATGCCGGACTTGAGCATAAACCGTTGGAGAACAACAAGCACGGCGGTTACTGTACGATTTGCAGCAATGATGTTTCTGAAGAGCATACATGGAAAGACGGCGTTTGTTCGGTCTGCCAAATAAAGGCGGCGGCGGAAATGGAAACAGGCGGTGTCACCACCTACTACAGCGACATCGAAGCAGCGTTTGAAGCAGCCAAAGGGGAAGTAAGTGTCAAGCTGCTGCAAGATATAGACCTTGGCGACTCGAGACTGACCGTACCTTATGGCGTAACGCTCACACTTGACTGCGGCGAATATACCCTCAAAAGCTCCGACAATCTTACTATTATTGTTGATGGGGATTTTTTCTTCACAGGCGGTACTCTGCTCAATACACGTAGTTGGGGTTGTGTTGTGAGGGTGAACGGTAGCTTCACAATGTCCGGCGGCGTGATCAACTGTGACAGTTCGGGTGAGGCTGTAACAAGTGGGTATAATAACTCCCGTATCACCATCACCGGCGGAAGTGTGGAAGGCGGTGCTTTGATTGTATTATCATCTTGCACGGTCAAGCTCTCAGGCGGCACATACAGTTCCATCGACACCTATAAAAAATTAGCCGATATTCTGCCGGAGGGTTATGCTCTTCAAGGCAGTGACGGTCTTATCCGCCGTGATACAGGGGATAAAAAATTCTCAAATGTTGCTGTAGTGGAATGCCCTCACACAGGAGCTGACGCCTCGGCTAACGGAACGGGTACTCACAGCCTGAACTGTCAATATTGCGGCAATACCAATATTGAGAACTGCACCTATGGAAACGAGTATCAGCATGACAATACCAACCACTGGCAGACTTGCGAGGTCTGCGGCGGCAAAAATACCCAAAAACATAACATCGTCGCTGTTGATATGAAAGCACCAACCTGTACAAAAACCGGAAATATCGAATATTGGAAATGCAAGGATTGCGGTACATATTTCAGCGACAGCGAGTGTAAAACGGAAATAGCATTTGAAGATACGGTTATTTCCGCAACAGGTCATAGCTTTACAAATTACGTTTCGGACGAAAATGCAACCTGTACTAAAGACGGAACTAAAACGGCTAAGTGCGATAACTGCGATGAAACCGATACCGTAATAGATGAAAAATCAGCAACTGGACACAGCTTTACAAATTACGTTTCGGACGAAAATGCAACCTGTATCAAAGACGGTACTAAAACGGCTAAGTGCGATAACTGCGACGAAACTGATACGATAACAGACGAGGGAACTGCAAAGGGGCACAGCTTTACAAATTACGTTTCGGACGTAAATGCAACCTGTATCAAAGACGGTACTAAAACTGCTAAGTGCGATAACTGCGACGAAACTGATACGATAACAGATGAGGGAACTGCAAAGGGGCACAGCTTTACAAATTACGTTTCGGACGAAAATGCAACCTGTATCAAAGACGGTACTAAAACGGCTATATGCGACAACTGCAATGTAACCGATACGATAACAGATAAAGCAACGGGGCACAATTTAACACATATAAACCGAAATGAACCGACCAGTACAGAAAAAGGAAATATCGAATACTGGTACTGCGAAAACTGCAAAAAATATTTCAGTGATGAAAATTGCAAAAATGAAATATCCCTTTCAGAAACGGTAATCCCTATGATAACCACGACTGTAACAACAGCAAAAACAACAACTACTACAACTAAGGCAACGACTAAAGCCACAACCTCTACAACTAAGACAACGACCAAAGCCACAACTTCTACAACTAAGACAACGACCAAAGCCACGACCACATTGATTACAACAACGGTTACAACAAGTCAAACAACAACTACTAAAAATGAAATTCCGGGGGATATAAACGGCGACGGAAAAACAACAGTTTCCGATATAGTAATGATGCAGCAGTATCTTTTAGGCGTTAAAAAATTAACTGCGAAACAATGGAAGCTTGCAGACATGAATGGTGACGGAAAAGTAAATGTTTTTGATATAATAATACTAAAAAGGATATTGATTAAAAGAAAAATATGAAGGGAAAACAGGGAAAATTTCTAAACCAAGTTATATTGTGAATTGTCTTTTCCACGATAAGGAATGTTATGAAGCATGCAAACCATTCTATAACAGACATTCATATTTCAAGCCTTTTTTCGTGGCATTCAGGCTTTTCAGGGGTATATTTTTCAATAGAAAAATGATTTCATATGATCATTGTTATGATTGCAAATTGGAATGCAGTACTTAATAAGCACATAATAACACAAAGAGCAAGGCTATCGCCTTGCTTTTTTGTAATTTAGACAGATATTTAATTTTCTTTTGCTGCGAGCAACATAAATCATTCTTCAGTAAGTGTAAAATGAACCATGATTATTTATATGTTTCGATTACGCTGACAGAGGCAGTATAAATCAGTTGTGCAATTTCCTTTGGAGATTCAGTCATAGAACTGTTGAGCCATGATTGGATTACACGAATACAGCCGGATAATATATATTGAAATATATAATCCGAATCAGAAAAATTATTATTGTCGTCAAGTATATTTTGACATTTAGATTTTAAAAAATCAATGGTATCCTGTATCATAACAGATGAAAAGTTGTCGTCTGCACTATTGTTTAAAATCATCTGATATAATTCCTTGTTTTCCTTAATATAACATAAAAGTCTGTAAAGCGGCTGAATGGCATAGTTGATTCCTGATACTTCGATTTCCTGCATACACTTTTGCCCTTGTTCAAGTGTTTCTTTTTCGATTTCCGTCAGAACATCACGTACATTTCCATAATATTTATAAAAAGTGGAACGATTCAATTCAGCTTTTTCGCAAAGCTCGGTTACTGATATCTGATAGACTGGTTTCTTTTTAAGCAATGCGATCAGACTGTTTTTAAACAGCATTTTTGACAGCCTTATTCTTTGATTATCTTTTATATTCATTTATTTATCAAACCTCCACAAGTTTTTAAAAGCTTTTCTCTTTCACAACAAATGTAATTGATTTTGTTGATTTCAGAGCGTTTTATTCAAAACTGTATATTGCAAAAACAACAGACTGTTGATATAATTATATGGTAAAAAAATATTATTGTCAATAGAAAGGAGAATTAAACTTGAAAAAAATTTCAAACTGGATCGTTGAGAGAAAGTCTGTGGTATTTGTCATAACGGTAATTTTGACTATTGCAGCTGTATTCGGAATATTCCAGACTAATGTAAATTATGATATGTCAAAATATCTTCCGAAGGATTCATCTGTTAAAAAAGGTATGGAGCTTATGACGGACGAATACGGTGAAATGTCAGGTATAACGGTAATGTTCGATAATTTAACGGAAGAAGAACAGTCCAACCGAAAAACGGAGTTAGAAGCTATTGAAAACGTTAAAAGCGTAGTATATTTGCAGGATGACGATGCTTACCAAAAGGATAATCATTCAAAATATATGATTAACGTATCAGCCAATACATACTCTGATGAAGCTCGTGACGTACTTGATGAAATCAGGAGCAAATATGGAGACGAGGTATATTGCAGCGGAGCAGTTGTTGACAATGACATGATGGTAAATACTCTTATGGAAGAAATCCCTGTGATCGCCGTAATTGCCGTTATCATCATTTTTGTTATCTTGTTTTTACTCTGTGATTCATGGATAGAACCGCTTTTGTATGTAGGCTGTATAGGTATTGCAATTTTGCTTAATATGGGAAGCAATGTATTTTTACCATCGGTATCATTTATGACATTTGCAATCGGAGCGTTACTGCAAATGGGACTTTCAATGGATTATTCCATTATGCTAATGAATCGTTATAATCAGGAAAAGCAGAAAAATCCTGATCCGAAAGTTGCCATGAAAAGTGCGCTTGCCAATGCATTCGGTGCGATAACAAGCAGTTCGGTAACAACTATTGTCGGGCTTCTGGTCTTACTTTTTATGAGTTTCAAGATCGGACAGGATATGGGCATCGTATTGGCAAAGGGCGTATTCATAAGCCTTATCTGCATATTTACAATTCTTCCGGGATTGGTAGTGCAGTTTGACAAAGCCATGACAAAAACTCATAAAAAGTCCTTGAATGTTAATATGAGGCCTGTTATGAAAATTGCGGGAAAAATAAGGCTTGTATCTGTTCCGCTGATTGCCGTCATAGCAGCAGGCGCATATTTTATGAAAGATAATTTGAATGTTACATACATAAAAACATTTGATAATCCGGAACAAACGGCTATAGAAGAGGTGTTCGGCAAAGATAATCAAACTGTTCTTTTATATGAAAATAATGAATCTCCCGAGAATATTGAAAAATTTATTTCAGCAATTGAAGAACGTAAAGATGTCAATTATGTACAGGATTATTCAAATACAATAGGAAAATCCTATAAATATAAAGAGCTTGCGGAAGACATGGATATGAAGGAAGATCAGGCAAAGATCATGTATCAGATGTATAAAGATAAACAAAATCAATCTGAATATGAAAAAATATCAATGTATGATCTGATATGTTATATTGATGATAATATTGCGAAGGATCCCTCATATGCGGAATTTATGAGTAAGGAGCAAACAGAGCAGATCTCAGAAGCAAGAGCCGAACTGGAAAGCGGAAAAAATCAATTGGAGGAGGCTGAATTACAGATTTCAGAAAGTGAAGATCAGCTTATATCAGGTGAACAGCAGCTTAGCGAAGTTAAAGAACAGATGAAAGCTGCCGGAATGACTGACGAAATGATTTCTGCACAGTTAGGTGAACAGGAAGCTGAAATAGAAAACGGCAAAAAACAGCTGGAAGAAGCGAAAAATCAACTTTCAGAAAGTAAGATGATTTATGAAAACAAACTAAATGCTGACGAACTTTCTGAGATAATGGACAGGGATATTGAAGATATAAACAATATGCTTATGATTTACAGAATGTCAAAGCTGAATGTAGAAAACGATACCTTAACTCTTGATGAATTTTTGAACTTTGTTACAAATGAGATCATGCCCGATGAAACATATTCTGCGGCAATAAACGAGGATATGCGTACACAAATTGCTGACGGCGAAAAACAAATCAATGAAAACCGTGAGCTGATGCTCGGCAAAAAATATAACCGCATGATCATTTCTATTAATTATCCGTCAGAGGGAACAGATACGTTTTCATGTATTGATTCAATAGCCAAATTATCAGATGAGCGCTTTGAAAATAACGCATATATTGTGGGAGATTCCGCAATGGGATATGAAATGGATAAGGGCTTTGCAGATGAGCAGAACTTTGTCACCATTCTGACTATTATTGCTATTCTGGTTGTTGTACTTATCACATTCCGTTCCTTTGTAAGCTCGGCGGTACTTGTTGCCGTAATTCAGGCGGCAGTATTTATTACAACGGCAATTGTATGTTTGCAGGGTTATGATGTCAATTACATCGCTCTTATCCTTGTACAGTGTATTCTTATGGGCGCTACAATTGATTATGGAATTTTGCTGTTTGATAATTATCGTGAAAAGCGTCTGACCTTAGAAAAGAAAGAGGCATTGGGTGAAGCTATGAACTGTTCCATCAAAACTATTTTAACTTCATCGCTTATTCTTATTGGAATTTGCCTGACCGTAAGTATATTAATGACCCAGAAAGTCATATCGCAAACCTGCATGATGATCGCATATGGTACAATTTGTTCTGTAATACTGGTGATCTTCATTCTTCCTGCAATTCTGCTGTTAACTGATCGGATCATTATTAAAAATAAGAAAGGCAAGGTATAATTATGAGTAAAATAATTTGTATCGGCAGACAGTACGGAAGCGGAGGACATAAAATTGCTCAAGCATTAGCGGAGGAATTAAACATTCCGTATTATGATAAAAAAATTCTTGATGACGCTATTGTCAAAAGCGGAATGAATGCCGAGGTACTGAAAAATGCGGAAGAACGTCTGCCAAATCCATTACTGCACGCCATTTACTATGAGGGTAATTCAAACGATTACTATGGAAAAAATGCAAATGAAATTCTGTATATGACGCAAAAAGAATTGATTTTAGAGTATGCGGAAAAAAGCGGCTGTATAATTGTTGGCAGATGCGCAGACGTTATTTTAAAAGAAAACACAAATCATGCAGTTAAAAGCATATTTGCCAATGCATCAATGTCATATCGCATTGCAGCCACTATGAAAAATGAAAGTATTGATGAAAAAAGCGCTGCCTCAGTCATAAGAAAAGCGGATAAACGCAGAAGCGCCTATTACAGCTACCATACCGGCAAGGATTGGGGTAAAGCTTCTGATTATGACTTCTGCATTAATACAGCCACAAATGATTGGAAAGATATTATAACACTTCTTAGCTATATATATCAATCTATGTAATCAAGACATATCCTGCAAAGATTTAATAGTCTTTGCAGGATTTTTTTACAATTAATTTTATACATTGCACTCTTAATTCAGCGAATTCAAAAATTAAGAAATTTTCAGAAATAAGCATACCTGATTTTCAGATTTATCTGATAAAATATAATCAATGAACAACTTCTAATTATTTTATCACAAGAAAGAGGTATAAGCATGGAAGGAATTAAAATCGGAAAAAAGAAATCTCGTTTGCCGATCATTCAAGGCGGAATGGGCGTGGGTGTTTCACTTCATCAATTGGCAGGAACAGTAGCTGCGGAAGGCGGAATAGGCATTATTTCAACAGCCGATATAGGCTTCAAAGAACCCGACTTTTCCCAGCGTCCTCAAGAGGCGGATATCAGGGCATTAAGAAAAGAAATATCTATGGCAAGAAAGCTCGCCGGAGACGGCATTCTTGGAGTGAACGTAATGTGTGCCTGTACGCATTATGACGAAATAGTAAAAGAAGCTGCTGCTAATAAAATTGACCTTGTCATATCAGGTGCAGGACTTCCTTTAAATCTTCCCGAACTTGTAAATGAAGATACTGCGATAGCTCCTATCGTATCGTCTGCAAGGGCATTAAAGCTGATATGCCGAAGATGGAAGAAAAATTATAACCGACTCCCCGACATTGTAATCGTAGAAGGACCCGAAGCCGGCGGACATCTTGGATTTTCTTTTTCGGAACTTGAAAACAGAAATAAAACGCTTTATGAAATACTCACCGAAGTTATTTCACTTGCAAGAGAAATCGGTGCGGAAAACAGCACAGAAATTCCTGTCATTGCCGCAGGCGGTATTTATGACAAAACCGATATTGAGCGCTGCCTTTCTCTCGGTGCGGACGGCGTACAAATGGCAACAAGATTTGTGGCAACCGAAGAATGCGATGCCGACCCTGCGTTCAAGCAGTCCTATATCAATGCAGTACAGAATGATATCGAGATCATTCACAGTCCTGTCGGTATGCCCGGCAGAGCCATTCGCAATGCTTTTTTGAAACGTGTGGAAAAGGTTCGGGATAAAATCACAAGATGTACGGGCTGTCTGAAATGCTGTCACCTTGACGAAGCACGTTACTGCATTACAAATGCCCTTATCCGCTCGGTCAGAGGTGATACGGAGAACGGTCTTGTTTTTTGCGGTTCTAACGCATCAAGGATTCACGAAATTACAACCGTAAGAAAACTTTTGCAGGAGCTTTTTCCAAATGAAATGCCGAATTTAGCATAAGGAGAAATTAAGTATGAAACCCAAAATGTACATTATAACAGGAGCTAACGGTCATTTGGCAAGCACAATTATCCGTTATCTGATAAAACAGGACTGCGTAATCAGAGGTCTGATTCTGCCTACAGAAAGTAATCATAACAGCAAATCCGTTACTTACTACAAGGGAGATATTACAAAGCCTGAAACTTTATCCGAAATCTTTTCCGACACGGAAAATTACGACGTTTATGTCATTCATGCCGCCGGAATTATCAGTATCGGCAATGAAGTTACTCCGCTTATGTATAATGTAAATGTAAACGGAACAAAAAATATTATAGAAGTCTGCAAAAATTACGAAGTAAAAAGACTTCTGTATGTAAGTTCTGTTCATGCCATTCAGGAAGGCACATATATGAGCACAATAACAGAAGTAAATTCTTTCCCAAAAAGCAAAGTGCAGGGAGGTTATGCTTCTACAAAAGCAGAAGCAACACAGGCAGTCATGAACGCTGTTTCGGACGGATTGGACGCAGTTGTTGTGCATCCGTCAGGTATTTTGGGTCCTTTTGACGATGGAAACAACCATATCACCCAGTTGATACAAATGTACTTATCAGGAAAACTTCCTGCCGGAGTAACCGGAGGCTATGATTTCGTTGACGTGCGTGATGTTGCAAAGGGCTGTATATCGGCGATAAACAACGGACATAAAGGCGAGTGCTACATTCTCTCAAACCGCTATTATACGGTAAGAGATTTGATTGAATATATGCGTATAGCTGTACATGGTAAGCATAAAAAAGTATGTGTTCCTTTAAAACTGGCAAAAATAGCTGCGCCTGTCTTTGAAAAAATTGGTGAGATCACAAAGACACGTCCGCTTTTTACAAAATATTCACTTTATGTCATGGACTCTAACGGAAGATTTTCTCATGATAAAGCAACCAAAGAACTGGGATACACGCCGAGAGATATGAAAGATACCATAAGGGATACTATTGTTTACCTGAAATGTGGAAAAGCGAAAATATAGATTGAATTATTCTTCAATATGTGGTATAATCGTTTTATAATATGCCAAACAAAATTCAAGAGGGGAGCATTATGGATAAATCAAAAATACTTATCGTCGATGATGACGCTGAAATAAGGGAATTAATAGACGCTCTCCTTAGCGGCGAGGGTTATAAGATAATTCAGGCGAACAGCGGAAAACAGGCTATAGGCTTGCTCGACAGCAGTTTTGATCTGATAATTCTCGATATTATGATGCCTGAAATGTCGGGCTATAAAGTATGTTCGGAAATCAGAGAAAGCTATAATACTCCTATCCTGTTTCTGACGGCAAAAAGCATGGATTCCGATTTGACCATGGGATTTTCCGTAGGCGGTGACGATTATCTGACAAAGCCTTTTTCATTTTCGGAGCTTCTTGCAAGAGTAAAAGGACTTCTGCGAAGATACCATACCTACAGTGGAAAATCTTCTGATATGCATGAAGAATATTATGTTTACGGCACGCTTCATGTTCACAATCAGTTTAATCAGGTACTGAAAGACGGCACAGAGCTGAATCTTACGGAAATAGAATATCAGATACTGAAAAAATTATTGTCCCGTAAAGGCATGATTTTCACAATGCAGAATTTGTATGAAAGTGTGTGGAACGAGCCGTATTTTTCTGCCAGTGCAAATACCGTTATGGCGCATATCAGAAAACTGCGTGTAAAAATCGAAAATGATCCGCAAAAGCCTGAAATCATAAAAACCGTATGGGGAAAGGGTTATCGGATTGAGTAAAAAGAATAAAAGCAATCGCATTCCACTGCATAAATCAATATTAGGCTATAAAATCATGGCTCTGACTATCCTGACGTTTTTAATTGCATTGGGAGTATATTTCGGATTTGTTGAGCTTGGAAACTATCTGGCTCGGACTTATTCTACAATAAAAAAATATACGCCTTTGATTCAGACGGTGTCAATTTTTTTGGCATTCGTTTGCTTTTTCTGGATATTCCTTGTATTCATACGTTCACTTGTCAGCGATATAAAACATCTGTCGTCCGATACGAAAAAAATCACTAATGGTGAACTTGCACATGAAATTAGGCTGAAACGCAAGGACGAACTCGGCAATTTAGCAAGAGATATAAGCATCATGCAGAATTCTCTGATCGAACGTATGGAAAAAGAGCGTGAAGCTGTTAAGTCAAACAGAAATCTTATTACCTCGCTTTCCCATGACCTGAGAACGCCTCTCACCAAACAGATGTGTGCAATAGAACTTGCTCTTAAAGGCGACTGCGGTAAAAATGAACAGCTCAGGAAATCCCTTTTGCAGATCTATCATCATTCAGAGCAGATAAAAGAAATCTCTGACGAGTTGTTTTCATATTTTTTGATTGAGGATAATGTTGAGCAAGGTCATATTCATATGGAGCTTTTCGACGGAAATACTCTTTTTGCACAGCTATTATCGGAATATTCCGATTTTCTGGAAAGCAGCGGATTTTCGGTCAATTTTAATATGCCGCAAATAGAAGCATTTAAAGTTACAGTTGACGCATCTTATCTCGCAAGAATTTTAGATAACCTTGCTTCCAATATCCGAAAATATGCCAGCAGGGAATATAATGTTGAGATAAGCTTATTACTTGAAAATAACATCGTCTGCGTTCGATTTTCCAATGTGATACGAGCTGATGACGGCAAAATGCTGGACAGCAGCAATATCGGAATTTATTCGGCAAAAAATATGGCTGAAATGCTTGGCGGTAAATTGAATATTGCTGTTGATGACGACGCATACAGTGCAGAGCTAAAATTGAAAATATCGGATAAGAACTGATGATAAAAGCGTTGTTCTTTTTTGTAAAATAAGGTTAGTTTCCATTTCGGTATTCTACAAAAAATCCGTTGTGAAATCAAACTCACAACGGACTTTTTTACTTTTCGCATACAATGTTCTTATTATTTCACAGGCATATATTTATCAAGATATTCCTCTATCTTCTGATAGTATTCATGAAACTTTTTATTGTCGTTCTGTAAACCGTGTCCTGAATGCTCAAGGACAATATAATCATGAGGAACGTTATGTGCTGACAACGCCTCATCAAGACGTTTTGACGCTGGAAATCCTTGTACTTTGTCATGCTTGCCGTAAGCCATAAGCGATGGAACGGTGTTATCATCTACCCACAAAAGAGCTGAAATATCTTTCATTACTTCGTCATATTCAGGCGTACCAAATATATCGGGATCTATTTCTTTTCCTGCCATTACTCCGAATAATCCTGCGGCGGCTGTATTGGTTTCCTCAGTATTTTTATCGAGTCCATAACATCCCCAATCTTCGGGATAGAAACCGGATGGACCTACCGCCCCAAAACACAATCTTACGGGAACAGGCGAATTTGCAGCGTCACGGTATGCGTACAGCATTGCAAGGCAGTGACCAGCCGAACCGCCTGAAATCGCCATTTCATCAATGTGATAACCAAGTTTCTCTGCTTCTGTAATCACAAAAGGTATGCTTTCTTTTATTTCCATTGACTGAGAATAGACACTTGCTTCATTTTCTTCTGTACGCAAAGTGTAGTTTATTCCAGCCGCCACGTATCCCTTTGAACAGAGCCATTGCAGCGTTTCCGTATCGTCTGATTTGTCGCCGGTCGTAAAGCCGCCTGCATGAAGATAAACTACCAGACCGTAAGCTTTCTTTGAATTATCGGCAGGCAGATACAAGTCAAATTTATTCGCATCACCATTGCCATATGATATGTCTTTATGTACCGTGCCGATAGAATCATTCCATTCAACAGTGTAGTCCTTTGACCAAGACGGCGGTATCATTTTGCTTGCTACTCCTACGCAAAATGCGGCAATAAATGATGCGATATATACGAATGCCCACACAACTTTGCCTTTTTTCTTTGGCTTTACTTCCGTATTCACTTGTTTTATCATAGGAAATTACCTCCGAACAGCGTACCGCCCATCATCAGATTCATGAATGCTCTCACGGCAAGCCGTCCGAGGATAAATGCTGTAACTGCGATCACAAGCAATATGATAATCCTTTTTTTGTTAAGTGACATTTTTATTTTTCCTTTCAGATTTTTTCTTGACATTGTTGATTGTATGTGATACAATTGTATCGCTGATATAAGTGTATCAGTAAAATCATCTTTTGTCAATAGGAGAACCGAAAATGAGACAAACAAGGAAAAATGTATCACCGATGAGCAATGAGGGACGCAATGCTTATGTGACAGAGCATCTTAAAAACGCACTTCTTGAATTGCTTTCGGAAAAACCGATAAACGATATTTCGATCAGCGAGTTGGTTGAAAAGGCTGAGGTTGGCAGAGCTTCTTTCTATCGTAATTACGGACGGAAAGAAGATATTTTAAAAGCGCATATCGATACTCTTTTCCGAGAATGGATAAATGAATGGCAAAAAAATGACGGCGCTCCTTTAAGTGAACAAATCCGAATTATGATTGCCCACTTTGAAAAACACCGTGATTTTTACAAGCTGCTGAATGACAGAAGTCTTATTTATCTGCTGAAAGATTCGATCATTGGTATCTGTGGTCCGAAGCCCGAATATGAAAAAGTACAGGCATATGCCTCTGCCTTTGTTGCTTACACTCTATACGGCTGGATCGATGTTTGGTTTCAAAGAGGTATGCAGGAATCTGCAGATGAAATGGCAGATATGTTTAAGGCTCAGGGACTGTAAAAAAATGTAATCAAAATTTACATCAAATATTCTCCTTAGAAATTTCCTCAGTCAGCCGCAGAATTTCGGGAGCAATTTTTTCACGCTGTTTTTGTGTAACTCTGCTGAAAATCGGATAAGCCAAAGCAATCATTACCATTCCAATAATGCCTATAATGATACCGACAACAAACATACTCCACTCCATAACACAGCACATTCCGAAATCCATGATAAGCGTGCCTACAATACCGATAATAATAGAAATCATTGTGCCTTTGTGCGTTACGCTTTTATCAAGACGGCGTAATCTGTCCATTTTGCTTTCCTCCTGCAGAAGGTATTTTTTACGTATGGCGTCAAGTTCAGACTGTTGGCTTGCGGAATAAGTATACTCAAATTTATTTTTATTTTCCACTTTCAATGCTCCTTTCGAGAATTTTCAGATTTTTATTTGATCATATTATAAACGTCAACAGTCCTTGAACTGCTTTCTGTTTCGCTGTTCCAGAACTCATTCATAAGGGCAGAACGTGTAAATGTCTTTTTAGGGTACGAAAGAAGTTTGTACAGCAGATTGAACTCACGTACAGTAAGCAGGATTTCTTCTCCGTCAAGATTTGCAGAACGTTCCTCCGCATCAAGAGTAAGTTTACCAACTGTCAGCACTTTGGAACTCGCAATTTTAGCACGTCTGAGCAATGCACCGATTTTAAGGAGTAATTCGTCCAAATCTATCGGCTTGACCATATAATCATCAATACCAATTCTATAGCCACGTTGTTTGGAATTAAAATCATCTCTTGCGGTCATGAATAAAATGGGTATTTCCTTATCGAGTAAGCGAACAGTTTCGGCAAATTCAAAACCGTCAGTTTTCGGCATCATGATGTCAGAAATAATCAGGTCAAACACATTGCCGTACATTTCGTTGTACGCTTCATTTGCATCAAGACAACCGACAGTTTCATAACCATTTTTCTTCAGATAGGCACATACGGTTTTATTTAGGTCTTTATCATCTTCCACAAGCAATATTTTAAACATTATTTGATCCTCCATTTTTACAATCTGATTTATCATAGCATACTAATGTTAAAGTTTTGTTAAAATATCGCTGTTCATAAAAAGTTTACAAAACGGCAGGGAATTAATCCTCGCCGTTTAATAATCAGCGTTTGCCTGCATGTCTGTTTGCCTTAATACTTGTCTGTATTCTTAAACTTTGCTCTTCTTTTCTCTTTTCCATTTCAGCCTTTGCAGATTCTCTTCTTAACTGCTGTTCTGCAGTTAATCTGCTCTTTGCCTCGTCAACTGTTTCACCATCATTCGTAAGAAAGCTGTCAACAAATTTGTCTTCAATCTTTTTGTAAGTTCCAACAACTCCGTTTTCCACTACCTTGTATGCGCCAACCACTTTTTCTTCAATTTTCTTGTTTGTCTCAATAAATTTTGATTTTGCCATTTTCAATTACCTCCACTAATTATTACTTTATACCTTTAATCATCGGGATAAGTCCGAGTAAAAGAGCAATGCCAATAATTCCAACAACAATCCCCCATATCATAAGACATTCCCAGACCATTGTCATACACATTCCAATGCCGAACACGATAGTCGAAATTATACCATAAATTACGATACCGATCGTTTTTCCGCTGATTCTGATTGCAGGAGCATTAGTCATTTTTCTGCGGACAATTACCACAGCAAGCAGAATAACCGCACCAATTGCACCGCAGACAACTCCGGGAGTAAATACGTCCCATTCAGGCAGAAGAGCCATACACATACCCAGTGCAAAAATAAGTCCGCCGATTGTTGACATTACCAGTGTTACAAAGTTTTCCTTTTTCATTTGAATACCTCCGGTTGATTTTTCTTTCAGACGTTTTCCTCATCTGTTGTATATATTCTAACTTCTTGTTGTTTACGAAATGTTTGTAAATTGTTAGAGAAATGTTAAAATTATACGCTTTTTTTATATTCCTGTTGCTATTGATGTCCATTGTATAAATTAATATAGATTATGACTAATAAAATAAATCCAAATGTTCCGGAATAATAACATTTTGATTTTGTTGTTTTTATAACAGCGATATGATATAATTTATGTATAAGAGTTAAGATCAAGTTTACTCGGCAGAATTGTAATTTGGAGGATAAAATATGGAAATTTTAATTATTGGCGGAACAAGATTTTTTGGTATTCCAATGGTAAATCGTATTCTTAGTAATGGTCATAATGTAACGATTGCAACAAGAGGTGGTCACGGCAACCCTTTTGGTGAAAAAGTCCGTCATGTAATCATGGATAAAACTGATGAAAACAGTGTGAAAAATTCCCTTAAAAATAATGAGTATGATATAGTTATTGATAAAGTAGCTTATTGCTCCAATGATGTCAGATCGCTGTTGAGAAACGTTTATTGCAAAAGGTATATTCAAATGTCATCATGTGCAGTTTACAATGCTGAGCATTTGCTGATCAATGAGAATGAATTTGATACTGAAAAACATAGTTTAGTTTGGATGGACAGACCAACTGATTACGCAGAAGGAAAAAGACAGGCTGAGCGTGCTGCCTTGGAATTTATGAAGCTTTCTAAATGCACTTTTGTCAGATTTCCTGTTGTTATGGGAGCAAATGATTATACAGACAGATTACGTTTTTATGTGAAACACATTTGTAATGAAATTCCTATGTATATTGACAGATTAAATGTAGGAACATCATATATCAATGAATCAGAGGCAGGAGAATTTATTGCATATCTGATTGATAATCCAACATCAGGAGCGATCAATGGTTGTTCAAAGGGAATTATCACACAAAAAGAAATTATAAAATATATAGAAAAAATGGCAGAAAAAAAGCGGTTTTTTCAGACGACGGTGATTCGGCTCCTTACAATGGCATCGGCTCGGATATTTCATATGACTGCGCCAAAGCTTGTAAAATCGGATTTGAATTTTCAGACATTTTTTCTTGGCTATTTGAATTGTTAAATTATTATTATCATAAGTAACTTTCCCGCAAAATTAAATACTCACTACAAGCTGTGAAGCGTTCTCCGCTCCGCAGCTTTATTAAAATGGCTTTTCTCTCTCATCAAAACGGTATTCCGGAATATCATTATAGTGATAACTTGGCAGTAATTAAACTAAAAAATAATCGCACTTTGTCAAGCTCGGCTATAATGAAAGACTTGTGGACGTAAACATTGGCTTATGGTGCAGGACAAGAAAAATCATAATCAGAAATTCAGCAACAACGGTACTGCTGGAAGAACCCATGAGCCATTGGAACGAACTGACGATTGTGAATTGACCTTTAGGAAACTAGATATAGGCATAGAGTTTCAGTTTGCTTCTATAAACCGATATTTATCAAGTTCATGATCTCGTGTTTTTCAATGAAAGGAAAGTCAATAATGATAATTGAAACAGAAAGATTGATACTAAGAAAATGGAATATTGATGATGCGGAAAGTTTGTTTCAATATGCCAAGAACCCCAACGTTGGTCCAATTGCAGGGTGGCCTCCGCATAAAAGCATAGAGGAGAGCAGAGAAGTCATTGTCGATGTTCTCAATGGTGCTGAATGCTATGCAATTTGTGAAAAAGGTAATAATATTGCAATCGGAGCTGTTGAGCTTTACTCAATGGGCATAGCGATATGACACAGAAAGATGATGAATGTGAACTCGGATACTGGCTCGGTGAACCGTTCCGGGGAAAAGGATATATGCCGGAAGCAGCCTCCGTACTTTTGAAAAGAGGTTTTGATGAGCTTGGTATGACAACGATTTGGTGTGGTTATTATGAAAGAAATCAAAAGTCAAAAAGAGTTCAGGAAAAACTTGGATTTGAATATCACGCTTGAATAGATCATGATCCCACCATGCCCTTCAACGAAGCGATAAGCGTGAAATTACTGCCGTTTTCTTCGTATTCCATAGCATACATTCCGCACATTTTTTCCTGAATATCAAGCGGAAGTTTTTCTTTAATCTATTAATTTTGGAATATTGATATGATATAATGAAAAAAATAGAAAAATTACTTGACAAGCTAAATTTTTTGAGGTGAAATATGCTGTACATTATGAGACATGGAAAGACAGAATGGAATGCCAGACATAAATTACAAGGCAGAACAGATATTCCGTTAAACGAAGAAGGAAGAATTATGGCAGAAAGTGCAGCAGGGGAATATGAAAATGTTAATTTTGATATATGCTATTGTTCTCCGCTGATCCGTGCTAAAGAAACAGCAGAAATTGTTTTAAGGGGAAGAAATGTTCCAATTATCACTGATGGCAGGTTAATCGAAATGAGTTTTGGAATATACGAAGGATTTGAAAATAGTTTTCAGTTTCCTGATTGTCCGATTAATGTGCTTTTTTGGAAGCCGGCTGAGTACATAACACCGGTTAAAGGCGGAGAAAGTTTTGAAGATCTGTTTTCAAGAACGGGTAAATTTTTGAAAGAAATTATTGACCCAAAGTTAGAACTTCAAAAAGATGTTTTAATAGTGGGTCACGGCGTTGTGAATTCAAGTATTGTGTGTCAAGTTCAAAAGTTACCGATAGAAAAATTCTGGAGTGTTAATGTTGATAATTGTAAATTAATGAAATTGTTATAAATTTTAATTTGCCGATCAATAACCTTGATAATATACAAAATACCAAGCTTTTCACAGGCTTATGACAGCCGAGCATATTGTACACATACCTGAAAATTGTTT
>JAMPFN010000032.1 GCA_023664445.1 Clostridium sp.
TGTGGACTGTTTTTAGGCGAGGGGACGCCCTGCAAGAGAGGGCGTCCCCTTAAAATCAGGCTCTAAGGAAAGGAAAAAATATAATGACAGATTACAAAGAATTGTTTTACAAATCACAGGCAAAAATTGCCGATGTGATAGAGGAACTTGACGGCATGTCGCAGCTGCTTAAGGATTTTATGAACGAGTGCGAGGAAAAAGTGATCTCCGACGAGGATAAAAATATTGAAATTAAGGCAGTACCGCACAAAGATTGTGCGTCAGATACGTAATCTGACGGAAAATCAGCAAGCAGATGATGTGCAAAGCCGTCAGGCGTGCTTTGTGCGGTATTGCCTGAAATAAAAAATAAATTTATGAAAAAAAGATCGATATGCGTCTTGACATTTTCCGTATTTTTGGTATAATAGAAAAGGAATATTGTTTCGGGCTGTGACAGGAATGATCGCATCAGTCATTCATCAGAGAGAAAGCGTGCGGTGAAAGCTTTTGTTTGACGTGTGAGTGCTCCCCTTGAGCTTTCTGCTGAAATGCGGACGTAATTTCTGCGTTAAAGAAAACTAAAGGAAAGCGGATCTTACGCTTTTGAATTTGGGTGGTACCACGAGCCTTCGTCCCATTACAGGACGGGGGCTTTTATTGCAACCGAAGCAAATAAAAATTTGATTGGAGAACTGAATATGAAATGGCGTGGAGTTAATGAACTAAGAGAAATGTATCTTTCTTTTTTTGAAAGCAAAAGCCATACAAGAATGGCAAGTTCGTCCCTTATACCACAGGGGGATAACAGCCTGCTGCTTATCAATTCGGGTATGGCGCCCCTTAAAAAATTCTTCCTTGGACAGGCAGCGCCTCCGAATAAGAGAGTGACTACCTGTCAGAAGTGCATAAGAACGCCCGATATCGAACGTGTCGGAAAGACAGCGCGTCACGGCACATATTTTGAAATGCTCGGAAACTTCTCCTTCGGCGATTATTTCAAAAATGAAGCTATAGAATGGGCATGGGAATTTTTTACCGAGGTTCTGGAAATACCTGCCGACAGACTCTGGGTGACCGTTTTTGAAAGCGACGACGAGGCGGAACAGATATGGCTCGATAAGATAGGTATTCCAAAGGAAAGAGTTATACGGCTCGGAAAAGAAGATAATTTTTGGGAACACGGCTCCGGACCATGCGGACCATGCTCCGAGATACACTATGACAGAGGCGAGGAATACGGTCCTTTTGAAAGCTTTGAACAGGCAAGCGACTGCGACAGAGTTATCGAGATATGGAATCTCGTTTTCAGTCAGTTTGACAGCGACGGCAAGGGCAATTACACCGAAATGGAATCCAAAAACATAGATACGGGTATGGGACTCGAAAGACTTGCATGCGCTGTTCAGGGAGTCGATAATCTCTTTGAAGTCGATACCGTAAAAAATATCATGGGTAAAATAAGCGAGATCGCGGGCGTTAAATACAAAGAAAATGAAAACACCGACGTATCTTTGAGAGTTATAACCGACCATATCAGAAGCACTACATTTATGGTGGGCGACGGGATTACTCCCGCAAACGAAGGCAGAGGATATGTTTTAAAAAGACTTCTGAGAAGAGCCGCAAGACACGGCAAAATGCTCGGCGTAAGCGAACCGTTTCTCTATAAGGTATGCGATACCGTAATTGACGAAAACAAGAACGCTTATCCCGAGCTTGACGAGAAAAGAGAGCTTATAAAGTCCATTATCAAGCATGAAGAGGAAAGCTTTGCAAAAACTATTGATAAGGGTACGGAGCTGCTCAATCAGTTTATCGATAAGATCGTGGCAGGAAACCTTAAAAAAACTCTTTCGGGCGACGATGCGTTCAAGCTTAGCGATACCTACGGATTTCCGCTCGATCTTACAAAGGAGATCGCCGCCGAAAACGGTATAGATATTGATGAGAACCGCTTTAAGGAATGTATGGAAGAGCAGAAACGTAAGGCAAGAAGCGACAGAGCCTCAAAGATAAAGACGTCATGGAACGATGACAGCGCGGCTGCTGTAAACGCTCCGAAAACAGAATTTGTCGGATATAACGATTTCAGAGAAGATGCTGAAATACTTGAGATATTCGTTGACGGAAAGCCTGTTGACAGTATTTCCGAAGGTCAGGAGGCTGTTATTATATTGAACAGAACTCCCTTTTATGCGGAAAGCGGCGGACAGACTGCCGATACGGGCGAGCTTAAGGCTGACGGAGCGGTATTCGGCGTTTACAATGTTACCAAGACGGATAACGGTCATTTCCTGCATTTCGGAGCTGCGGAACAGGGTTCTCTCAATAAGGGCGATATTATATCCGCAGAGATAGACGCCGAAAAGAGAATGGCGGCTATGAGAAACCATACGGCTGCGCATCTTCTTCAGGCGGCTCTCAGGAAAGTGCTTGGAGATCATGTTCATCAGGCGGGACAGCTTGTTAATTCCGAAAGATGCAGATTCGATTTCTCGCATTTCAGCGCGGTTACTCCCGAGGAGCTTTTTGAAGTCGAAAATATCGTAAACGATGAGATACTGCATTCCATTGATGTTGTAACGAAAGAAATGCCTATAGACGAAGCCAGAAAACTTGGCGCAATGGCATTGTTCGGTGAGAAATACGGCGATATCGTAAGAGTTGTGGATATCGGCGGAAGGTCCGTAGAGTTCTGCGGCGGTACTCATGTAAAGAACACTTCAAATATAGGTCTTTTCAAGATCATTTCCGAAAATTCCGTGGCGTCCGGCGTAAGGCGTATCGAAGCCGTAACGGGCGTAGGCGTACTCGAGCTTATGAACGAGTTCAGAAAGAATCTTTCCGACGCTGCTTCGGTACTCAAGGTCGCAAACCCTGCTAAGATTGTTGAACGCTGTCATACTCTTACAGAAGAGCTTAAAGAAAAGGATAAGCAGATACAGAAGCTTACGCAGCAGCTTGCCGGAAATCAGCTTTCGGGCATGTTTGAAAACGCAAAGGAAGTAAACGGCATCAAGATAATCTCGGCTCTTTTAAACGGCACAGCCCCCGATATGCTAAGACAGATCGGCGATAAGGTAAAAGAACAATCGCAGGACGTTATCGCGGTATTTGCGGGCGTTACCGATGAAAAGGGTACGTTCTACTGCGTATGCGGAAAGAATGCCGTGGAAAAGGGAGCGCATGCCGGAAAGATAGTGCAGAGGATATCGGCTGTTACAGGCGGAAAGGGCGGCGGACGTCCCGACAGCGCAATGGCAGGTATAGGAAAGAATTACATGATAGACGAAGCGCTGCAGTCGCTTGAAAGCGTTGCTGCCGAGTTTATTAAATAAGGAGTTGTATATAATGGATTGCTTGTTTTGTAAAATAATAGCAGGGGAGATCCCGAGCTCTAAGGTTTATGAGGACGATATGGTGTATGCGTTCAGGGATATCGAGCCTGTTGCGCCGGTACACTATCTTATAGTTCCGAAAGAGCATATCTCGGGAGCTTCCGAGATAAATGCGGAAAACTCGAAGTATGTGGCGCGTATTTTTGAGGCTGCGGCAGAGATCGCTGAAAAAGAAGGCTTTGCCGACGGCTACAGGGTCATAACAAACTGCGGAGAAGACGCATGTCAGAGCGTTCATCATCTTCATTTTCATGTCCTTGCAGGAAAGAAAATGGGCTGGAGCTTAGACAGCGCGGTTTAATGGAGGTAAATTATGGATTTTTATACACTTAAGGTTGCGGGGCTTACAAGAGAATTGCCGCTTTGCCCGTTAAATGACAAGCTTGATATTGCGGCGTTTATAATGTTTTCGGATGTTGAACTGACTGTTGCGTGCGCGGAGGAGCTTCTTAAAAAAGTTCCCGAATTTGACGTTATACTCACAGCCGAGAGCAAGGGCATACCGCTTGGCTATGAGCTTTCAAGACAGAGCGGAAAGAAATACATAGTTGCAAGAAAATCTGTCAAGCTTTATATGAAAAACGCTGTTGCGGTCGAAGTAAAGTCGATAACTACGGCAAGTAAGCAGACGCTTTATCTTGATGAAAGCGATATGAATTATCTTAGCGGAAAAAGAGTGCTTATCGCGGACGATGTTATCAGTACGGGCGAGTCGCTCAATTCGCTTATCGAGCTTGTCAGGAAGGCAGGCGGAAATTTAGTTTGCAAATCGGCGGTGTTGGCGGAAGGCGACGCTGCCGACAGAGATGATATAGTTTTTCTTGAAAAGCTTCCGTTATTTTCTAAATAATGCTTTAAAATGAAGCGAAAAATGGTTTATGCAGGAACTGCATGGGCAGCCGGACTTGTCTTTGCGGCGGTGTTCGGCTCTGCCCCGGCAGTTTTTGTATCTGTTTTTGTAATAGTTACCGCTTTGAAGCTTCTGCTGAAATTTGACGGCAGAAGTATCGTTTTGATGATTGTGAGTTTCATCATAGCGTTCGGATATTTTCACGCTTACAACGCGTTTGTCTACAGAAATATTATCGGCTTTGAAGGCGATGATATTTCCTATTCGGGCGTTGTTACCGATCTCAAAGATTATTCCGATAACAATTCCGTTTATTTTCTCGACGGTAAAATAAACGGTAAAAAGCACGCAAAGATCATGATTTATACCGATTCCGTTTTATGCGCTCCGGGCGACAAAATGACTTTTAAATGCAGGGCGGAAACGCCGCAGAACAGCTATCTTTTTGAAAGCCGTGATTATTACAGATCGAGAGGGTTATATCTTAGCAGCGGATACGTTGAAGATATACAAGTAAAACAGATGAAATATTCTTTGAGAAAACTTCTGTTTGATTTTCGTGAGGCGATCTCCAAGACTGTCGGCAGTACTCTTCCGAAAGAGGAAAGCGGTATGCTCAAGGGTATGCTTTTCGGCGATAAATCGGGTATTGCCGAAGATGATATGACAATGCTTTACAGAACGGGCATAGGTCATGTCACAGCTGTTTCGGGACTTCATCTTGTACTTTTCGGCACGCTTATCTCGTCTGTACTGAAAAGATTTAAAACGGACATAAGAATAAAATTTTTGTTTTTGGAAATATTTATGATCCTGTTTGCGCTTTGCTGCGGAATGTCGATGTCCGTTTTAAGAGCGTTTATCATGATGACGCTTGTTAATATGGCTCCGCTCTTTTTCAGGTATACCGATCCGCTTAATTCTGTCTGCATAGCTGTGATACTGCTGACGCTGCCGAATCCTTTCGTGATAACAAATCAATCGTTTGTTCTTTCGGTATCGGGAGCGCTTGGCGCAGGAGTATTTGCGCCGTACATGACAAAAGCTATGAGAGAGGATACTCATATCCGAAAATTTTTGAAAAACGCGGTATATCTTTTATGCGTGTCCGCTGCGGTAACGCCCGTTTCCGTGATATGCTTCGGCGAGCTTTCGCTGGTTTCCCCGTTATCAAATATGATAATAACGCCTGCGTGTATGGCGGCGGTCGCAATATCAATGACAGCGTCGATGCTGATAATTTTCAAGCCGTTGTTTTTGTTTAAAATTTCCGGGGTAATATGCCGTATGGTCTTGCGCTTTTCAAGGCTTATCGGCGGAAACAGATTTACTCACGCAAAGCTTATCGGAGAATATGTCGGCGTAATGACGGTTATTCTCATGCTGTTTTGCATTGTGACGTTTCTGATGTTCAAAAGCAAAAAATACAGTATAGTTTCTGTTGCGACGTCGTATGCCGCGATGTTTCTGATATCTGCCGTCTATAACTTTCAAAATAATGAAATATTAAAGATCGCAATGCTTGGCAGGAATGAAGTCGGAGTTATAATCGTGTCAAAGGGCTACAGAGCCGATGTTATCGATATAAGCGGACGCTCGGATAATGCAGATTATGTCGCGAAATATCTCGACAGCATTGGAGTAACCGATATAAACCATGTAGTTATCACAAAAGATCCATACGCGCCTGCGGCATCGTATAACTGTGAACTGGATCTTTGCGGCGTTGAAAATGTTCTGCTTCCGTCTGACGCGAGGGTCAGAGAGGATATGCTTATCTGCGGATGCGAACCGAAATATTCCGAATTTTCGCCGTGGACTGTAAATTATGATAAATATTCTGTTTCTGTTTCGGAAAACCGCGTTACAGCTGAATTTTACGACTTCGCTTTTGAATTTTATAATGACGGAAACATTGATAATAAATATATTCCGAATACTGTTTTGTATGTGTCAGACAGCGGAAGATCCGATATCAGGAGGCTTGAAAATGGCTGAAATAACACCTTCAGAACTGCTGAAAAAAATAAAATCGGGCGAGTTTTGCAGCGCCTATTATATTTACGGCAAGGATATTGCGAATGTTGAAAACGCCGCCTGCGCAATACTCAAAAAAAGGCTTGGCAAGGATTGGAAGAATAGCGCAACGCATCTTACGGGCGAGGAGCTTAATGTAAGCGCACTTATAGATATGCTTGAAATGTATCCTATGTTTTCCGAGGTCAACGCGGTATTTATAAACGATCTGAATGCGGAGGAGCTTTCTGCCGACGATCTCAAGGCTCTTACAGACGCCGTAAAAAACATTCCCGAATACACCATGCTTGTCATAAACATCACAGGCTTTGATGTGAAAAAGGGCAAAAAGACGATGACCGCTAAAAATAAGAAACTTGCCGACAGTATATCAAAGGTCGGGTTGGTATGCGAGTGCGGATTGAGAACCGTTTCCGAGCATGTAAAAAGCATTACCGCCAAGGCGCATAAGCGCGGCTGCGAGATATCAAAAAAGTCTGCCGAAACGCTTGCCGAGCTTTGCGGAAACGATGCGCTAAGAATAGAAAACGAACTGGAAAAGCTTTGCGCCTACCGTGAAAATTCCGAGATATGTCAGGATGATATTTTAAATCTTGTTTCCTCGGGAATAGAAACGGACGCGTTCAGACTGTCAAGGGCAATATCCTCCTATAACCCTTCTTTGGCTATGGAGATAGTAAACAAGCTTATCGCGCAAAGAAACGATCCTGTTCCTATAATATCGGCAATGTCGATGTCGTTTATCGATCTTTACCGTGCAAGAACGGCTATGAAGTCGGGCAGACAGGCGGCTGACGTTATTGAGGATTTCGGATATACGGGACGGAAATTCGCGGTCGATAACGCTTTCAGGGACAGCCGCAGGATATCGGCGGAGGCTCTTAGAAAATGCGTTTTACTTCTAAGAAACGCTGACAGGAGCTTAAAGCAGACGGGCGCGATACCAACGCTTATTCTTGAAAAAACGGTGACGGAGATGCTTATTGCCGTAAGAAAGAAGTGAAAGAAGAAAATGATAAAACTTGAACAGGCTGTTATAGTCGAGGGAAAATACGATAAGATAAAGCTTTCATCAATAATCGACGCCGTTATTATCACGACAAACGGTTTTAACATTTTCAAGGATACCGAAAAGCTTGAGCTTATACGCTTTTACGCTCAAAAGACGGGGATAATCATAATGACTGATTCCGACAGCGCAGGCTTCATCATAAGAAATCATATCAAAGGCGCGGTGAAAAACGGCAAGGTCATAAACGTTTATATTCCCGATATAATGGGTAAGGAAAAGCGTAAGGCAAAGCCGTCAGCGGAGGGAAAGCTCGGAGTTGAGGGAGTTGAAAAAAAAATTATACTCGATGCGCTTGAAAAGGCGGGAGTTACCGCGTCAGATGCCGTGGAAAGAGAGAAGATCACAAAGACCGATCTTTATATGTTGGGGCTTTCGGGCGGAAAAAACAGTTCAGAGCTTCGGAAAAAGCTTTTGGCGTATCTGAAGCTTCCGTCGCTTCTTTCTCCCAATAGTATGCTCGAAGTACTCAATACGATAATGAGCCTTGAAGAATTGGAAAATATAATGAGCGGAATAAATTTGCAGGTGAGGGAATAAATGGTATTTTCAAGCATAACATTTTTATACTACTTTCTTCCGGCGGTACTGCTTATATATTATATATCGCCGAAAAAGCTGAAAAACCCGATACTTCTTGCTTCGGGACTGCTTTTTTACGCATGGGGAGAGCCTGTATATGTGATAATAATGATCTTATCATCGTTTATAGACTACATGGCCGGGCGTGTTATAGACAAATACGACCATGACAGCAGAAAGCGTACGGCGGCGCTTCTCACATCGCTTGTGATGAATCTTGGACTGCTCGGAGTGTTCAAATACAGCGGCTTTCTGCTTGGGATATTCGGGATAGATATAAAAGGACTTCCGCTTCCTATCGGAATCTCGTTTTATACGTTCCAAAGCATGTCGTATACAATAGATATGTATATGCGCAGGATAAAGGTGCAGAAGAGCTTTGTAAAATTTGCGGCTTACGTATCGCTTTTTCCGCAGATAGTCGCAGGTCCTATCGTACGGTATGAGGACGTGCAGAGCGAAATGGAAGAGAGAACCGTCAACATCACAAAATTGGGTGAGGGCGTCGGCATATTTGTAAGAGGACTTGCAAAGAAAGTGCTTATTGCAAATAATATCGGAATGCTCTGGAGCGAGGTCAGGGCAATGGATTATTCCGAGATATCGGCTGTTACAGCGTGGCTTGGAATACTGGCGTTTACTTTTCAGATATACTATGATTTTTCGGGATATTCGGATATGGCTGTCGGACTTGGAAAAATGCTTGGATTCAATTTCCCCGAAAATTTCGATCATCCGTATATTTCAAGAAGCATTTCGGA
Organism: Clostridium sp.; assembly: GCA_023664445.1. Taxonomy (GTDB): domain Bacteria; phylum Bacillota; class Clostridia; order Oscillospirales; family Ruminococcaceae; genus Porcipelethomonas. Next base: position 8,680 of record JAMPFN010000032.1, read on the forward strand.
ATTTTGGAGAAGATGGCATATTACTCTCGGCTCGTGGTTTAAGTCCTATGTTTACATACCGCTCGGTGGAAACCGTAACGGGCTTCTCAAAACTCTGAGAAATACGCTTATCGTTTGGGCGCTTACCGGTTTGTGGCACGGCGCAAGCTATAATTTTATCTTATGGGGACTTTATTTCGGCATTATTATAATTGCGGAAAAGCTGTTTTTGGGGAAAATACTTGAAAAGCTTCCGGGGATCGTTACTGTGCCCCTGACATTTTTTGCCGTTGTTTTAGGTTGGGTGCTTTTTGATACGGATAATCTTCATGACGCAATGAGGTATTACGCCGCAATGTTCGGCGGTACGGGAACTGTTATTGACCATAACGCGTTCTATCAGTTTAAATCATACGTCGTTTTGTTTATATTGTGTGTTGTGGGTTCGGGCAGACTTATGCAGAGGCTCCGCGCTGAATTTGAAAGCGTCAGATCAACGGCTAAGATACTTGAAAATGCCGTGCCTGTTATTCAGGCGGCTCTTATGCTTTTGTGTACGGCTTTTCTTGTTGACGCAAGCTATAATCCGTTTTTGTATTTCAGATTTTAGGAGGGGTGAAAATGCGTAAAAAGCAATATTTAAAATCAGCCGCAGTATTTCTTGTAATCATTTTCATTTTTCCGATAATGATATTTTTATCAAAAAAGAAAGAGTTTTCCGAAACTGAAAACAGACCGCTGGAAAAATTCCCTGAAATGAATGCCGAGGCTATAAAGGACAAGTCGTTCATGAACGGTATCGAAACCTATCTTTCGGATCATTTCCCATTCAGGATAGGGTGGGTAAAGACAAAGCTGAATCTTGAGAGAATAACGGGAAAAGAGCTTATAAACGGCATATATGTTTTTGATAAGGCAATGTATGAAAAGCTTCCCGATCCCGATTATGACGAGATAGAAAGGTCGGTAAAGGCGATAAATGATTTTGCACGGGAAAACGAGGATATGAAAGTATTCGTGATGCTTGTTCCGACCTCGGCAGAAATATACAAAGACGAGTTTGAAGCTTATCACACACAGATAGATCAGAAAAAGCTGATAAACAGTATCTACGGCAAATTTATGAGAAATGTAAACACCATTGATGTTTACGGAGCAATGTATTCCGCGAGAGATGAATATATATACTACAGAACAGATCATCATTGGACAACGAAAGGCGCGTTCACAGCCTATAAATACGCCGCGGGAAAAATGGGATTTAAAAGCTATGAGGATTATGATATTGAAACTGTGTCGGATTCTTATAGAGGCACGTTTTATTCCAAATGTCTTTATGACGGTGTAAAGCCTGACCTTATTGATATTTACAAGCCCGAAAATGATGTGAAGGCATTAAGTACGGTCTTGAATAACGGCGTCGGCGAAGAATTTGCCGATGATATTTACTTTGATGAATTTCTTGAAACAAATGATAAATACTGTGTTTTTCTCGGCAGAAACAGAGCGTTTACAAAAATAAAGACCAATGCCGATACGGGGCGGAAGCTTCTTGTCATAAAGGATTCATATGCGAATTGCTTTATTCCGTTTATGATGCAGAATTATTCGGAGATAGCGATAATAGATCCGCGGTATTTAAAGACGGATCTTGAGGGATTTGTAAATTTGGACGATTACGATCATACTCTTTTCCTTTACAATGCATCGACATTTTCAACGGATAAAAATGTAAAAAATATAGGATTGAAAAATTAAGACATGAGCTGTAATAAAAGTTTTGATCAAACTTTTTCAAAAGTTTGCGGATTCCAAAGGCAAAGCCGTCAGGAAGTCTTTGTACGGTACTGTTTTAAATATTCATTGGTTATTGCCATCAGCTCTCTTAAATAATAAGTAGGCGTCAGCATAAACGTTCTCATATCCGTTTTTGCGTTTATGGCTGATGTGCTGACGCCGAAATTTTTTGCGATATAGCCTGCACGGTACTGATGAAAGCCGTCGGTAACCACCGCGATTTCATGTCCGGAACCGAGATCGGCGGCAGCAAGGGAGTTTTCAAGGTTTTCATAAGTGTTTGCCGAACGGTTCTCTTCGATGATACGCTTGGGATCGATGCCTTTTTCAGTCAGGTATTTTTTCATCGCCTCCGCTTCGGATATGATCTCATCGCTGCCTTTTCCGCCTGAAACGACGCATATAACGTCTTGATTATCGTTGAGATATTCGGCTGCGGCGTCAAGACGGTGACGGAGCATTCTGCTTGGTCTGTCGCCGTTTACCTTGCAGCCCAGAACTACTACGGCGTCAGGCGAATCGGGCTTGTCCGAGGCAGCCGATATCATTAACGCGCTTAATGTCAGAACATATATTAGAGCGGCGCAGGCTATTACCGCGCTCAATATGAGAAAAATTTTTCCGCCTGATTTTTTCCAAAGCTCCGATATAAAATTAAATATCCGCTTATTAAAAACGGTTAAAAGCAAAAGTATTATACCAAGCAGTATTCCGGCGATATTTCCGGGATTTATGATATTTGAAAAAACAGGTATCAAAAATATCAGTATTATAATTATTTCTATAGCTAAAAGTATTGGTTTGACATGCATTAAAATCACCTCTTGAAGTAGAGTATATTGACACTTCGGATAGCGTCAACACACCATAAGTATAGCATTGATAATATTAGATGTCAAGGAAATTTATGAAAATCAAAAAAATTTTTATCAAACATATTGTAATCTTTGATAAGTTGTGATAAAATAATAATTGACCGAGTATGGTGTACTCTATATTTAAGAACTTGCCTTCATCAAAATTATGCTCAAAAATCCGCACGCATATCTTGTGAAGACAGGTTCTAAGAAGGGCAGGAGCAATATGGGAGATCTTATTTTGTGGGGAGCAGTCTTTGCGGTCATGGTAATTGCGGAGCTTGCGTCAATGCAGCTTGTGTCTATCTGGTTTGCGGCAGGCGCGTTGGCGTCGTTCATAACCGCGCTTTGCGGCATGGGAATGGGAATGCAGATGGTCGTTTTTGTTATTGTTTCGATCGTGCTGCTTGTCGGTACAAGACCGCTTCTGAAAAAATTCAGAGTGGAAAACGCTCAGCCGACCAATATCGATCTTGATATTGGCAAGACGGCGATCGTGATCGAAAACATTGACAATTCGTTGGACACGGGACGCGCCAAGCTGAACGGAGTTGACTGGAAAGCGGTTTCCGCAGACGATTCCGTTATTTCCGAGGGAAGCATAGTCAGGATCGAGGAGATCAAGGGGACAAAGCTTTTTGTGACGCTTGTAAAAGAACCGGTAAAAAATTAATTAATGGAGGTTGGAAGATATGGGTTATGTTATTTTTTGTATAGTGGTATTCGTTATCATTATTCTTGTTACGAGGATCAAGATCGTTCCTCAGGCACAGGTTTATATCGTAGAAAGACTGGGTACATTTTATTCCGAGTGGTCGACAGGACCGCATTTTCTTATGCCGTTCCTTGACAGAATTGCAAAGAAGGTTTCCATAAAGGATCAGATCGTTGATTTCAAGCCGCAGTCGGTTATTACGAAGGATAACGTTTCAATGCAGATAGATACCGTCGTGTTCTTTCAGGTTACCGACGCGAAGCAGTACGCTTACGGTGTTGAGCGTCCTATCGCGGCGATCGAGAATCTTACCGCGACAACGCTTCGTAACATAATCGGCGAAATGGTGCTTGACGAAACGCTAACATCAAGGGATAGGATCAACAAGCAGATAACGGCTATACTCGACGAGGCTACAGACCGTTGGGGCATCAAGGTAAGCCGTGTCGAGCTTAAAAACATTATACCGCCGAGAGAAATTCAGGAGTCTATGGAAAAGCAGATGAAGGCGGAACGTGAGAGCCGTGAAAGGATTCTTCTTGCGGAAGGTGAAAAGAAATCCAAGATCCTTGTGGCACAGGGTGAAAAGGAATCGCAGATCCTTCGTGCCGAGGCTGCAAAGGAAACGGAGATCCTCAAGGCACAGGCTGAAAAGGAAGCTACGATACTTCGTGCGGACGCTGTAAGAGAAAAGAAGATACTCGAGTCAGAGGGTACGTCTATGGCTATTGCAAACGTACAGAAAGCGAAAGCCGAAGCGCTGATGAGGCTCAATCAGGTAAATCCGTCTGAAAACGTTCTTAAATATAAGGCGATCGAAGCGTTTCCCGATGTTGCGAACGGAAAGGCAACGAAAATTATTATTCCGAGCGAGCTTCAGGGAATTGCCGGTCTTGCGGCGGGCTTGCAGGGAGTTATAAAAGAAAACGATAATGAAAATATACTTAAACAGTAATAATTAAAAATTAGCGGCAAAATAGTTTGTCTGATAAAAATTGAAATTTGTGGGAAGAACGATTATGGCAATTTCAGAAATCAAAGCCGTTTTTTCGGCAAATGTGCAAAAGGTTTGGAATATCATTACTTCTTTAGAAAGCTATCAATGGAGAAGCGATTTAAGCAGAATAGAGATATTAAACGATAAGCAATTTGTCGAGTATACAAAAGACGGCTTTTCTACAACCTTTACAATTACTGTTTGCGAGCTGTATAAACGATGGGAATTTGATATGGAAAACAGTAATATGAAAGGACATTGGACGGGCGTTTTTGCTGATAGAAACGGTCAGACTGAGATTGTCTTTACAGAAGATGTGACTGCAAGGAAGTTGATTATGAAGCCTTTTGTAAAATCATTTTTGAAAAAGCAACAGGAACAGTATATATCTGATTTGCAGAAAGCAATAATGTAACAACTTCAGCAAGCAGGGAAACTGTATGGGCAGTTTCTGAAAACAATAAAAATGGTGCAGTATCGTTTTTGATGCCGCACCATTTTTCGATATAAAGACTTCCTTATGAGGCGTTAGCAAATGTCACTCCTTTTTGTTTTATATTATGACGCTTTTTGTTGAAAACGCTAAAAATATCTGTCATTCTTGCGAATCAAGTATTTATGATGTATAATTATTATGTGTGTAAATTAAGGAGTCGCAATAGATCTGCATTGAATTTGCCGATGTATTTTCAGCGCGCTCTTTGTGCGGCATTGCCTTAAAAATATTTGACCGGAGCTGACAAAATGGTTTTTTCGAGTTTGTTTTTTCTTTATGTTTTTCTGCCCCTTTGCGTTGTCTGCTATGCCGCGACAAAAAAAACGCGGTACAGAAACACAGTTCTTTTGATTTTTTCACTGCTGTTTTACGCATGGGGAGAACCGATATTCGTATTTTTGCTTATAATCAGCGCTTTCATAAATTATTTGTCCGGACTTGTAATAAGTAGAAGCCGCGGAAAAGCTTCAACGGCGGCAGCGGTTTTTGCGGTGATATTTGACATTGCAATGCTGGGAATTTTCAAATACAGCGGATTTATCGTTCATAATATAAATGCCGTGACGGGGCTGGAGCTTAAAGTTCCGGATATAAGACTTCCTATCGGTATAAGCTTTTTTACATTTCAGATGATATCCTATGTTATTGACTGCCATTGGGAAAAGGTCAGGGTGCAGAAAAACTTCGGAAAATTTCTTATGTACGTATCGCTTTTTCCGCAGCTTGTGGCAGGACCTATCGTGCGTTACAGTTCCATTGAAAATGAAATAGATTCAAGAAGGACTACTCTTGACGATCTTTACTGCGGTATTTCACGGTTTGCGGTAGGGCTTGGAAAAAAAGTTATAATCGCAAATAATCTAAGTACTGTTGTTTCGGCGATATTTGACGGCGAGCTAAGCCGTATTTCGGTTTTAGGCACATGGCTTGGGGCGGCGCTTTACGCCTTGCAGGTCTACTATGATTTTTCGGGCTATTCCGATATGGCGATAGGCTTAGGCAGAATATTCGGATTTCATTTTGATGAAAATTTTAATTATCCGTTTATATGCAAAGATGTAACGGAATTCTGGCAGAGGTGGCATATTTCGCTAAGCAGCTTTTTCAGAGATTACCTGTTATATGTCCCGATATTCGGAAAACGCAGAAAATACGGCGGATTGTTCCTTGTATGGTTCTGCACGGGACTTTGGCACGGCGCAAGCTGGAATTATATTATATGGGGCGTTTATTTCGGAGCGTTTATTTTCATAGAACAGCTTATCGGTAAAAAGCGAATGAAGAAAATACCGCTTATTTTAAGGCATATTTATAACAAGATCGTGATAATAACAGGCTTTGGGATATTTTATTTTGAGGATATGGGACGGCTCGGCGAATTCTTTAAAAACCTTGTCGGCTTAAACGGAAACGCTCTTATTGACGAGTTCACAAAACTTTCGCTCAGCAACAATTTATATCTTATACTTGCGGCGGTTATCCTTTCTCTGCCTGCGGCGAAGCTTGTGCAGAAAGCGGCAAAAAAAGATACCGCTGCGGCTTATGTCGTTGAAGTGTCGAAAATTGCGGTAAATCTCTCGCTGATACTTGTAAGCAGCGTCATGCTTACCGACGCTACAAATAATCCGTTTTTATATTTCAGATTTTAGGAGATACGTTCCTTATGGATAACAGAAATGATATTGATATAGATATTGATATAAGAAGCCGCAAGAAAAAGCGCGTTAAAAAACGTTATGCGCTGAAAAAAATAAAAAGTGCGAATATAATTTTGTGCGTACTCTCGTTTGCGGTGGTCGCGGTATGCATGATAGTTCTGAAACGCCCCGAGATATCCGGTACTGAAAATCGTACCCTTGCGAAATTTCCTGAATTTTCGGTTTCCGATTACTTTTCGGGAAAATATAACGAGAAAATTGAAAATTATTATAATGATACCGTACCCGGACGTGAGATGTTCAAAAAGCTTACCGCGTCTATTCGCGACAAATTCGGTATGCAGTCGGAAAAGGCTAAGATACACGGTACTCCCGTGAAGCAGGACGTAAAGCCTGCCGTAACTTCCTCCGCAGCGGTTTCGGATCGCGTTTCAACAGCGCCGAAAACGGCGGAAACGACTGTTTCCACGACCGTTACTACAGAACCTGATCCGCTTGACGATCCTGATATAGAGGGTGAGATAAGCAATAATATTCTCGTATACGACAACAGAGGGATAATGCTTTTCGGGGGCAGCTATTCAAACGGCGAGCTTTATGCCGAATATGTAAACCGATTTAAAGAGGATCTTGGAATAAACGTCTATTCAATGGTGTGTCCGACGCCCGTATCATATTATCTGCCGAAAAAATATGCCGACATGACCGCAAGCGAAAAGGATAACATTGATAACATAAACGAGCATCTTGAGGGCGTTGTGCCGATAGATGCGTACGGCGTTTTGATGGAGCATAAAAGCGAGGATATTTTCAAAAAGACCGACCACCATTGGGCGCAGCTCGGCGCATTTTATGCGGCGGAGGAATTTGCCCGTACAGCCAAAGTTCCGTTTGCCGGACTCGGCAGCTATAAGCGTATTGAAAGGGAAGGGTATGTAGGCACTCTTTACGGCTATACCGGAGATTCGGATCTTTACAACAATCCCGAAAAATTCGTGTACTATGAGCCGACAAACAAGTATACCATGACAATGTACGATCCCGATATGTCAAACGAGCGCGAGGCAAGCCTTATACTCGATATCGACAATCTCGATCCCGTAAGCTGGTATCTTGTGTTTATAGGTACGGACGCGGCTGTTTCGCATGTTCATACGGACGTCGGAAACGGAAGAAAGCTTGCCGTGGTAAAGGACAGCTACGGAAACGCGCTTGTACCGTGTCTTACCGGATCGTTTGAGGATATTTACGTTGTTGACATGAGATATTTCGAGGTCAACGCGATATCTCAGTTTAAAGAATGGGGCATAACCGACCTGCTTTTTGCGATGAACACCTTCAGCGCAACAGGCGGAAACTTTGAATGTATAGAAAAAATAAGAACGCAGTAAAGGAGATAAACGATGAAGGAGCTTTGCTATCCCTTTGACAGCAGATATATTTTAAAAAACAGAAAGAAGATAAAGAGGGAACTCTTATCCCTCAATGAAATACGTATAAAGAAAAAAATAGCCGTTTTGGGAGGCTCGACTACGGACGATATTGTTTCGATGCTGGAACTTTTCCTTCTGAACGAGGGGATAGAGCCTGTATTTTATCAGTCGGAGTATAACAGATACTGGGAGGACGCCGTGTTCGGAAATGAGCAGCTTGAAGCGTTTGCTCCGGATATTATTTTTATTCATACCACGTCAAGGAATCTATCGAGCTACTGCTTTGATATGAGCGCCGATAAGAAGCAGATGGACGACCTGATAAAGATACAGTACCGCCATTTTGAGTCTGTCTGGAAAAGGCTCGAGGAAACATATAACTGTCCGATAATACAGAACAATTTCGAGCAGCCGCTTTACCGTACTCTCGGAAACCGCGATGCGTGGGATATCCACGGACGCGTGAACTTTACAGCCCGTATCAACATGATGCTTTATGAGTACGCGCAGGAAAACGATAATTTCTATATAAACGATATAAATTATATGTCGGCGCAGTATGGGCTTCGCGAGTGGGCAGACCCGAAATACTGGTATATGTATAAATATGCTTTATGTCCGCAGGCTATACCCGAATTCGCGTATAACCTTTGCAGCATTATAAAATCGCTTTTCGGCAGGAATAAAAAGGCGCTCGCGCTTGATCTTGACAATACTCTGTGGGGCGGCGTTGTTGCCGACGACGGCGTTGAAGAGATCGAAATAGGTCATGAAACCGCTGTTGGGGAAGCGTATTTTGAGTTTCAGAATTATCTTAAGGAGCTTCCGGAGATTGGCGTTATATTGACTGTCTGCACCAAAAACGATATGGAAAACGCGATCGAGGGGCTTGAACACACCGATTGCATTTTAAAGAAGGACGATTTTGTATCAATAAAGGCAAGCTGGGATTCAAAGGATATAAGCGTTTCACAATTGGCGGACGAGCTTTCGCTGCTGCCGGAGAGCTTTGTTTTGGTTGACGATAATCCGGCTGAAAGGGAAATAGTCTGCGCTCAGCTTGGCTGTACTGCGCCCGAAATAAACGATCCCGAGGAATATATAAGAATACTTGACAGAAGCGGCTTTTTTGAAGCGACGCAGATTTCACAGGATGATATTTCGCGAAACGAGATGTACAAGGAAAATATCAGAAGAACTCAGCATGAGGCTGAATTTGAAAATTATGACGACTATCTTGCAAGTCTTGACATGACGGCAGAGATATCCGCATTCTCTCCAGAATATTTTCGCAGGATAACGCAGCTTACGAACAAAAGCAATCAGTTTAATCTGACAACAAGGCGGTATACGCAGAATGAAATTGAAGAGATCGCGCAAAACGGAGAGTATATAACGCTTTGCGGAAGGCTTTCGGATAAATTCGGCGACAACGGCGTCGTATCGCTTATAATCGGCAGAATACAAGGCAATGAATTGTACATAGATCTTTGGCTTATGAGCTGCCGAGTTCTCAAAAGGAATATGGAATACGCAATGCTTGACAAGCTTGTCGAGATGTGTAAAAAAAAGAAAATAAGCGTCGTTTACGGCTTCTACTATAAAACGAAGAAAAATTCAATGGTCGCTAAGCTTTATGGACAGCTTGGCTTTGAAAATATGAGTTTCTCCGATAACGGAGACAGCGTATGGAAGCTTAAAATAAAGGGCTATAAGCCGAAAAATTATGTAATAACTGTAAAGGGGAAGAGATACTATGAAAGATCTTTGGGGAAGATTGAATAACGTTTTCAGAGATGTATTTGACAATGATGAAATCTGGGTCGATGCAAACACAATATCGTCCGATATCGAGGAATGGGACAGCTTAGAGCATATTAATCTTATCGGAGCGGTAGAAGAGGAATTTTCAATGACATTTAATATGAAAGAGGTTTCGGGCATGAAAAATGTCGGAGAAATGGCTGCTATAATCGAGGAAAGAGGAAAGTAAGAGCTATATTGTTATGACCAAAAATGAAATTATAAGGCTTGAGATAACCGACATAACCGCCGAAGGAAACGGCGTCGGGCGATATGAGGGAATGGCTGTGTTTGTACCCGAAACAGCGATAGGCGACATTATTTTCGCTAAAATAGTAAAGGTTCTGAAAAATTATTGCTATGGGATAGTTGACAGCATTATTAATGCATCTCCCTACAGGATCGAACCCGATTGCCCATATTTTCCTAAATGCGGCGGATGTTCATTTCGTCATATAAGCTATGAGGCGGAGCTTCAGGCAAAAGAAAAGATCGTAAAGGACGCATTTACGCGAATAGGAAAAATAAATTGTGATTTTGAGCCGATTTTAGGCTGCGAAAACAGTATCGGATATCGAAATAAGGCGCAGTATCCCGTATCGGAAGAAAACGGAAAGATGATCTGCGGATTTTACGCAAAAAGAAGTCACAGGATAATCGGCGGAAGCAAATGTATGCTTTTGCCTGACGAGCTTTGCGATATTGCTGAGTTTACAGTAAAATACTGCAATGAAAATCATATAAGCGCGTATAATGAGCGCACGCGCAGCGGACTGCTTAGGCATATATATCTTAGAAAAGCTCCGGGAACGGGCGAAATAATGGTGTGCCTTGTTGTTACGAAAAAACATGATTTTAAAAAGTTATGCGAAGAGCTTACTGATAAATTTAACAATATAAAAAGTATCGTTTTAAATATAAATCCCGATAATACTAATGTCATTTTGGGAAAGAAAACCGTGCTTTTGCGGGGAAAGGGCAGTATTACGGATATTATGTGCGGAAATGTTATTGATATTTCTCCCGAGGCTTTTTATCAGGTCAACTCTCCTCAGGCGGAAAGGCTTTATGCGATCGCAAAGGAGTATGCACAGCCTGAAAATAATCAATTGCTTCTTGATTTATACTGCGGCGCAGGAACGATCGGCTTATCAATGGCAGATAGTGTAAAAAAAGTGATCGGCATTGAAATAGTACCGCAGGCAGTTGAAAATGCAAAAGAAAACGCACAAAAAAGCGGGATCCATAATGCTGAATTTATTTGTTCCGATGCCGGAAAGGCTGCGGAAACGCTTTTGGAAAACGGTAATTTCCCTGATATTGTCATAATGGATCCGCCGAGAAAGGGCTGCGATACACTAACTCTTGATTCTGTTGTTGAAATGCGTCCTGAAAAGATAGTTATGATATCATGTAATCCTTCGACTGCCGCAAGAGACTGCGCATATCTGGAACAAAAAGGTTATAGGGCTAAGGTTGTCAGAGCTGCGGAGCTTTTTCCGCGGACGACTCACGTTGAGTGCGTGGTTTTGATGTCAAGGATAGAGGAGTAACAGGCAAAAAAAGCCAAATTCTACGCATTTTTCTGAATCTGCAAAAATCTGAATCCGAGAAAGTTTTGCCCTGCAGCTGTATTCGGAAATATATTCGTTATCCAATCTGAACACTATCCAGATACACCGCTCGCATGGGATGTTCGGGTTGAATGTAAAATTTGCAATTTTGATAGGGTTGAGTGGGTGGATTAGATAACAAAGGAAAGGAGAATCATTCGAAATGAAAAATCGAGGAAAAAGTATTAACCTGTACTTAATGGACGGTGATGCGAGCGGAAGAATTAAATGTACACTTGCCAATTGGACCGGCGTTGCATATAAAATTCCAAGGACGGAACTGGAAAAGTGCAGGGAGCGTGATGATTTAAAGCAAAGCGGCGTCTATTTTCTGTTCGGTACATCTGATGAAACCGGAAAAGGCATTGTATATATCGGACAGGCTGGAGCAAGAAAAAACGGTGAAGGTATTTTAAACCGCCTTCAAGAGCATAAACGAAATCCCGATAAGGATTATTGGACAGAAGCAATCGTTTTTACAACGTCCAATAATTCATTCGGACCTACAGAAATTAGCTATCTTGAAAATCGTTTCTGTAATCTTGCCATTTCTGCAAACCGCTATGATGTGAAAAACGGAAATGATCCGACTTCCGGAAACATTACGGAAGAAAAGGAAAGTGAAATGGAAGAGTTTATTGACTACGCCAAGATCATTATCGGAACACTCGGGCATAAGTTGTTTGAACCAATAACTCAACCGGCCGCTGAAAAGCAGGATAAAGAAGAAAACAATAATTCAGTATCAGAAATCCTGTATCTGGAACGAACAATCAAAAATGTAGGGAAAGTTGAGGCGACCGGATGCCAGACGGCAGAAGGCTTTGTTGTAATGAAGGGCAGCCATATATCCTCAAAAAGTTCTGATTATATGCCCAAGATAATAAAAGAAAAACGTAAAAATGCAAATATTAAAGATTGTATTTTGCAAGAAGATATGCTTTTTTCCAGTCCCAGTTATGCGGGTTCCTTCGTAATCGGACAGAGTTGTAACGGTCTTACTCATTGGAAAACAAAAGACGGACGCACGCTGAAATCACTGGAAGAAAATTCGACTCATTAAACTTGCATATTATAAAAATCAATAAAACCGCTCTCCGTCGGATTTTTTAGTCCGACGGAGAGCGGTTTTTACATCTTCACATCCACACAAACCCCAGACTTAAACTCAAACGCCAACTTCTCCCGAAATACCGTAATTTTCGCAAGCAAATGTCTTACCAGCGTCTCATCAAATTCTGTAATTGAATCCGGCTGTGTTTGTATAAAATCCTGCAATTACGCAATGCGTTGCAGATACGCAGATTTTGCACTGCCGCTCATCACGCTATATTCCTGCTTTTCACGCAGCGACAAAATCTTCCTTGCAATATCGCTGTAATCCTCATGCCGACCTGCACGGTCGATCATTTCTTTTTGCAGTTCGTTCAGTCGGATATCGATCTTTTCCGCCTCATCATCACCGCCGGTTCTCAGAACACGCTCGATATTTTTCTGAAGCTGAACAAGATATTCTTTTCTGTCCGCCTGCAGCTGATTCAACGCCTCCAGAGGCATAAGTTTTTCTTTTTATCTCTTCCTTTTTCAAGCACTTTAAAAAGCATTCCATAACGGCATTGTCATAAAGATGTACTTTGGCGGAAAAGGAACGTATCATATTAAGAAGTTGTTCTCATATGCAATATCCTATCAATACAAGTTTTTAATATCAGATTTTCTTCAGGCTGTGCATTACGTTTTTGAAGTTCCTTTATTTGCTTAGCGCTGAGAATTGTATTATCATCAATCTTTACCTCTGAATATTTATTTATCCAGTTGAATAATTCTCTGTGTGATACGCCGTATTCGTGATCGATCTGCGCGTATGTCTTTCCTGATTGATATAAATTTACTATCGTTTGCTTGAATTCTTCCGTGTATTTTGCGGTACTTTTTCCTTTGAGAACAACTTCTCATTTTTCCTCCTGCTTGTCCTGCTTTTTTAGTATATATCCAGTAATCTTGACAGAACATCATAAAAGCCTGTATTCATAGAAGGTCAGGCGGCTTCGCCGTGCCTTAGTTCTGCCTCCGGTTCAAAATCTAAAAATAAGAAAAGCACATTGCTGTTTTTTCAGCTATGTGCTTGTAGTTTATATTTTGTTTTTGAAATATTGGTTGATAAAAACTTAAATTATTTAATTCTTTTGGATTTCAGCAATAGCTCCATAATGCAGAATATCAAATTTATCAGGAGCAATCTGTTTCAGGAGTTTTATATGTTCTTGTTCCCACATAGAAATTTCTTTTTCTGTCAATGAAGCTCCCACACCTCGACAGGCTTTCATTCTTCCGTTCCAACTGTCACGGGTAAATGGAACTTGCAAAGTAAATTCGTCATGATACACCAATTTGAAATTTACATTATAACAGTCAGGGATTTCTATCTGATGAACTGTTTCTCCTGCACCACTCCATTGCGGATTATATTTCAACACAAGCTTTTCACTTGCACCTGCAATTTTATCTTCATAGGGCAACCACGCCATACATAACACAAGAATGCTTCCGCCTGTTTTTAACATTCTATAAAATTTAGGCGTGACCGTTTTATGATCGAAATACCAAAAGCATTGGCAGGCTGTAATTACATCAAAAGAATTGTCCGGAAAATCTATATCTTCTGTTGATAATGTGTAATAATTTATGTCCATGCCCTTTGAAAGAATTTTTGCCTGTTTGATCTGTTCTGATGAAACATCTGTGGCAGTCCACTTTGCTCCGTGTTTATGCATATTTCTTGGGAGAACACCTGTGCCGGTTCCGATATCAAGAACGGATTGTCCGCTTATGCATAGACCTCTGTCAAGAATTTTTTGATAAAATTCCTGCGGATAGATGTCACGAAACTTTGCATAATCAAGAGATGTTTTTCCAAAATCAAACGCTTTTCCGCTATCTATATTTTTGTTGGTTATTTTCATACTTACATATCCTTTAAATTTAATTTCTTTTCCCATTTCTACAAAAACAATTATACCATATTTATGATGAAAAAACAAGCCTTTTTTCGTGGCAGTCAGACTTTTCAGGGGTATATTTTTCAAGAGAAAAATGATTTCATATGATCATTGTTATGATTGAAAATTGGAATACAGAAAAGGCTTATTATCAAAGATCAAGCCTTATGGATTTACATTATTTATAAAAAGATATGGAGAAAATGAATTGTTGGATTGCCTGGAAAGAAATGAAAACAATGGAATTGTTTATCATCGGGAAGGTATAAATGGAGATTATGATAACTTTGATAACGTTGAAACATTGATTCATTTCATTAAAACAGGACAAAAATAAAAACAGAAAGATTATTTCTTTCTTGGATAATCACAATTAAAGATAAATTCAAATAACTAAATAAATCTATTTACCACTAAAACCAAATAATTCTTCAAAATATCCATATTGTATAATATCGCCAAAAATAATCAACGCGCTTTCCTCTTTTTTAAGGGAATGTAAAATCTAAGAGTGATTTGAAAAAAATATATTGTAATTGTGAAAATAGTGTGATATTATATGATATAATATGAAAAATGTATATAAACATTTAAGTTAGAGGATTAAAACTGTGAATTAAGTCATTATGGCATTGTTTTTATGTTGTGATGTCTAAAAAATATTTATAAGGAGGAATTTTAATGAGGTTATTCAAAAAAATTACTGCATCTGCATTGTCCTTGTGCATGGCCGTTTCATCAGCTACAGTCATGACAGAAAGTATTACAGATAATGTATTTGCAGCAAGTGGAAATTGCGTTGCCGAATATCTTGACAGGAGCGTTACAGCTATAAATACAGGATCAGGTATGCTTGTAAGCTGGAGATTTCTTGCCAATGATGCGGAAAATGCCGAGTTTAAGCTCTATCGTGACAATACTCTTATCTACACCAGCTCTGCTGGAAAAGCTACTTGTTTTCTTGATAACGGCGGATCGTCAAAATCTAAATATCGTGTAGATACTCTAAGCGGCGGAAAGGTGATTTCTTCGGCGGATTGTTCTTTGATTTCTGGAAACAGTTATTTTGACATACCTCTTTCACCTCCGTCAAGCACCCACAGTCCTAATGACTGTTCCGTAGGAGATGTAGACGGCGACGGCGTTTATGAATTATTCCTTAAATGGGATCCTGCTAACTCCAAAGATAACTCTCAGAAAGGAAAAACCGATAAAGTTTATATAGATTGTTACAAACTCAGCGGTCAAAGACTTTGGAGAATAGACTTGGGCTGCAATATCCGTGCCGGCGCACATTATACCCAGTTTTATGTTGCAGACTTTGACCTTGACGGTAAGGCTGAAATGACCTGCAAAACTGCTGACGGAACTATTGACGGTACTGGAAAAACTATAGGTGACGGTTCTAAAGATTATCGCAATTCAGACGGATTTATTATTACAGGTCCAGAGTATTACACATTGTTCGACGGCGCAACAGGTGCGGCTTTGGACACAATAGATTACGAGCCCGGCAGAGGTACTACTACGGCATGGGGCAAAAGCTCTGACAAAACAAACCGTGTCGATCGCTTTTGGGGTACGGTCGCATACCTTGACGGCGTACACCCATGTGTTGTTACCGGACGCGGATATTACGGCAGAATGACTGCAACCGCCTATACGGTGCAAAATAAAAAGCTAAAAAAACTCTGGCTTTTTGATACCGGTACAAGCAGCAGTACTCCGGGTTACGGCGACGGAAACCATAATTCTATGGCTGCCGATGTTGACGGCGATGGAAAGCAGGAAATCATAACCGGTTCGACTTGTATCGACGACGACGGAAAGCTGAAATGGTGTCTCAACAAGGGGCATGGCGATGCAATGCACGTAGGCGATCTTGATCCGGATAATCCCGGAATCGAAGCCTGGATATGCCATGAGGATAAACCTTACGGTGTTTCACTGGTTGACTGTGATACAGGCAAGATTATTTTCCACAATGACGGCTCTGGCGATACGGGAAGATGCTGCGGAGATAATGTCTGGGCAGGAAATCCCGGTGCGGAACTCTGGGGAAACAGCGAGTCAGACGGATCTATGCCTGTTAAAAATGTTAAGGGAGAAACTCTTTCCTGCCGCAGACCTGCTATAAATTTCTTAAGTTACTGGGACGGTGACCTTGAACGTGAAATACTTGACGGCTATACGGATTCTCCGGCAACGATAACAAAAATGAATGCCAAGGGTACTTTGGACACGCTGCTTACCACCGACGGCTATTACACATGCAATACCACAAAGGGTACGCCATGTCTTTCAGCAGATATTTTCGGCGATTGGCGTGAAGAACTTATCGTGAGAGCTGCCGACAGCAAATCGGTAAGAATTTACTGTACCACTTATGACACAGATTACAGAATCACTACGCTTATGCATGATATCCAATACAGAACACAGGTATCGGCTCAGAATACCGCATACAATCAGCCTCCGCACCTCAGTTACTATCTGGGCAGTGAAACCGGAGTTCCTGCAAGAGAAAGCGTTAAGGTTCTTTCACAGGGAGAGATTATAACTACTGATCCGATAGTTCCCGCAACCTTTGACAACGGTTCTACATACAGAATAAAAAATGTAAATTCA
>JAMPFN010000033.1 GCA_023664445.1 Clostridium sp.
TCTTTGCTTAAAGCGCAAGTTTTTTAGTTTCCTTTCAATTTTCTGTCCGTCCCTTATGGGGCGGACAGAAAATTAAATTGGGATTCTTATGGGTGACTCCCCGCGGGGCGGGGAGATGTCACGAAGTGACAGAGAGGACGGCTTGTAGAGAATGTTCTCTTAAACAGGGGGTGGTGGACAGAGTCCCCTTTAATAAGCTTCTCAAAAATTGATTTGCATGTTTTTTTAAAAAAAGACTTGAAATTTTATTGCAATTGTGGTATAATAAGCGTAAACGCTTATTATATTTTATTTAAAGTCCTTGCACATTCGTAAATCAAAGATTTACTTCGTGCATATCGGACGATTATACCATAAATATAAAAATTTATGGTATAATAAGTTGTTATTAATATAATATTCCGGAATATAGGTGTGCGGGCCCTGTGCAATGAGGCGCCGTGAACCATGTCAGGCGGGGGACCGAGCAGCATTAAGCGGATTGTTTTGTGTGCCGCAGCAAGCCTGCACACCTATGTTTCGGAATTTTTTATGTATGCCAATGCGGCATTTTTTAGGAGGTGACCGTTATTTACAAGGCATTATACAGAAAATGGCGGCCGCTTTCTTTCGACGATGTGATTTCCCAGCCGCATATTACTACAACGCTTAAAAATCAGATCAAAAACGGCAGAACGGCTCACGCCTATCTTTTTACGGGTTCGAGGGGAACGGGTAAGACTACCTGCGCAAGAATTTTTGCCAAGGCGGTAAACTGTCCGAATTGCAGTGGCGGTAATCCCTGTCTTGAATGCGATATCTGCCATGACGCGGATGAATCTGCCCTTTCGGATATTATTGAGATAGACGCCGCTTCAAACAATGGCGTTGACGATATAAGGGATCTGCGTGACGGAGCTGTCTACACTCCGGAAAGATGCAGATATAAGGTGTATATAATCGATGAAGTGCATATGCTTTCACCGAGCGCTTTTAACGCGCTTCTTAAAATAATGGAAGAGCCTCCCGAATATGTCAAGTTCATTTTGGCAACGACCGAGATACATAAAGTACCGGCGACTATAACCTCAAGATGTCAGCGTTTTGATTTTATGCGTATTCTTGCAAAGGATATCGCAGAGCGCTTGCTTTATATTGCAGAGCATGAAAATATAAGTCTTGATGAAAACGCTGCCGCTTTTATAGCAAAGCTTTCGGACGGCGGAATGAGAGACGCTCTCTCGTTGCTTGACCAGTGCGCGGCGTATTCAAATAATATTGATATGGAGATCGTTTCATCTGCTGCGGGGATAGCCGACCGCAGCCATATCTTTGACATAATCGAAGCTTCTGTTCAAAAGAAGCCTGAAAACGCGCTTGCTGTTGCCGATAAGCTTTACAGCATGTCAAAGGATATGCAGAAGCTTTGCGTTGAGCTTACGGAGCAGTTCAGAAACATGATGCTTATGAAAGTTTGCCCTGAAAAATCGGAGTTGCTTACGTGTATGCCCGATGAAACAGAGCGTCTTAAATCGCTTTCGGACAGGCTTGAGCTTGGCGAAATATTGTCACAGCTTACAATATTGCAGGAATGCAATGAAAAGATCGGCAGAGCATTGAATAAGCGTGTGGAAATAGAAATGTCCCTTATAAAGCTTTGCGCCAGGCAGATGCCGCAAAAACGAGCCGACAGCTCTGTTTATGATAAGGCAAATGCGCATGAAAATACTGCCGTTTCTAAACCGCAGCCGGAAATAACTCCGACAGTATCCCATGAAGCGTCAAAGCCGGCGTCCGAACCGGCTGCAAAGATAAATATTTCGGACTTTAAACCATTGGCTGAATGGAATTCGATTTTAGAGGAATTCACAAGGATCTGTCCGGCGGTTTCGGGAACGCTTGCGGAATCAAACGCTTATGCGCATCAGAACATTCTCCTGATCGAAACAAAAAACAAGTTTTTTCTTCGGCTGTTCAAAGTAAAAGAAAACGCGCTTATGCTTGATCGGGCTATACAGGCTGTAATGGGTAAAAAATACAGTATAAGGGCAAAATGCACAAGTTCGGAAAAGGACGAGATCAAAGCGGATTCGCTTATTGAAAAAGCTATAAACAGCGGTATTGAAACCACTGTTGAATAAAAATCATATTCAAATAAGGAGTAGAAAAATGAAATCGAGAGTACCAAAGAATATGGGCGGAGCTCAGAATATGAACTCCATGATCAAACAGGCACAGAAAATGCAGGACGAGATCACCGAGCTGCAGAATGAAATAGAAGCAAGGGAATTTTCTGCTACATCAGGCGGCGGACAGGTCGAAGTTGTTGTAACCGGCGCTAAAAACATAAAATCCCTGACGATCAAGCCGGAAGTCGTTGACCCCGACGATATCGAAATGCTTCAGGATCTTGTTATCAGCGCTATTAATGAAGCTATGTCCGATGTTGAAAAGACTACCGAAGAGGAAATGAACAAGATCACCGGCGGTGTTGCACTTCCGGGATTATTCTGATGGCAGAAAGCAATGCGCTCCCTTTGGTGATACTTTCAGAGCACTTCGCAAAGCTGCCTGGCATAGGCATGAAAACAGCTCAGCGTCTTGCTTACGCGGTCATGTCTATGAGCGACGAGGACGCAAAGCAGTTTGCCGAGGCAATAATTTCGGTCAAGACCGATGTCGGCTATTGCAGGATCTGTCAGAATCTTACAGAATTTGAAATATGTCCTGTCTGCAATGACGACAGGCGCGATAAGTCGGTCATATGCGTCGTGGAAACGCCAAAGGATGTTACGGCTTTTGAAAGAACCAACGAATATAACGGAAGTTATCATGTTCTTCATGGCTTACTGTCGCCTATCAACGGCGTAGGTCCTGACGATATCAGGATAAAGGAGCTTCTCGACAGGGTAAACAATACTGAAATCGAAGAAATCATTATGGCTACAAACCCTACTGTTGAGGGTGAAGCGACTGCCATGTATATTGCAAGGCTTTTGAAGCCGTTGGATATCAAGGTGACAAGACTTGCGTTTGGTATTCCTGTCGGCGGACATCTTGAGTATGCCGATGAAGTAACTCTTTTTAAAGCTCTTGAAAACAGAAGTGAAATGTAGACTTTTTCAACTGTGTTGCATAAGTTTATTAAGTAAAAACCCGTACTGAATTTAATCAGTACGGGTTTTCTTTTAGTTTCCGTTTAACATTTCTTTATAAAGATTTATATAAACGTCGGCAGAATTATTCCAGCTGAAATCCTCATTCATATCGCGCTTGATAACGGCATTCCATGCTTTCTTATCCTCATAAAGTGTTTTAGCGCGCATACACGCATTAAGCATATCGTGCGCATTATAGGTCTTGAATGTGAATCCATTGCCCTTTTCAGCTCCGCAATCTCTTACGCTGTCTCTAAGACCGCCTGTTTCGCGTACTATCGGAATAGTACCGTATCTCATAGCGATCATCTGCGCCAGACCGCATGGTTCACTCTGTGAGGGCATAAGGAACATATCTGCGCCGGCATATATTTTTCTCGAAAGCTCCGGAATAAAACCAAGCGATACGCTTACCCTGTCCTTGTAACGCCATTCCATTTCCTTGAAAAAGTCTTCATATACCTTTTCACCGCTTCCGAGTATCGCAAACTTGAAGCCCGCCTTGATAAGATCCTCAAAAACATATCTTATAAGATCGATGCCCTTATGCGAAACAAAACGCGTTACAATACCAATAACAGGCTCGGTGCCTTCCTGCAAACCCAATTCTTCGAGCAAAGCGGCTTTACATGCCTTTTTGCCCGTTATGCCCTTTGGAGTATAATTTTTAGCTATGACCGGATCTGTTGCCGGATCGTATCCCTCTACGTCGATACCGTTCAGGATACCCGAAAGCTTGTACTGCTTCGGTCCGAGCGCTCTGTCCATACCGTGCGAATACCACGGATCGAGTATCTCCCACGCATAACTCGGACTTACAGTCGATACCTTATCGGCGGTTTCTATTGCGCCTTTCATCATGTTGATATTGCCGTCATATTCAAGCAGACTTGTATGATAAAGTGGTATGCCCATTACTTCATTGAGAACTTCCTTGCCAAAATTTCCCTGATACTGGATATTATGAATAGTAAAGACAGTCTTGATATTTTCGTAGCCCTGCTGATACTTATAAAATACCTCGTAAAATACCGGTATCATAGCCGCCTGCCAATCATTAGTATGAATGATATCGGGCTTAAAGTCAATACAGCGGAGCATTTCAAGAACTGCTCTCGAATAGAAAACAAATCGTTCGCAGTCGTCGAAAAATCCGTAAATACCGTCACGTCCAAAGTAGTACTCATTGTCTATGAAATAATATGTAACTCCGTTACATATTGCTGTGAATATTCCGCAGTACTGTTTTCTCCAAGAAACGTCGACCGTAATATGCGTCAAGAATGTCATGCTTGCGCGGTACTGCGGTTTTATAGACTTATAAAGCGGAATTACGATACGGCAGTCATGACCTTTTTTAGTTACTGCCGCCGGAAGCGAACCGGCAACATCTGCCAGTCCCCCCGACGCTATAAACGGATTAGCTTCGCTTGCCGCAAATAAAATATTCAAATTATTTTCATCCTTTCAAAACGTCATATTACAGCGTTCTTGCCGATGTAAAGCGGATATGACGCAGAACCTGTCATCATCTTTTCATCACCGACCTCGACATTTTTGTCAGTAATAACAGAATTCATACTGCATTTCTTACCGATAACGGTATTCTGCATGATAACGCAGTCCTTAACAACCGCTCCCTTGCCGATCTTGACGCCGCGGTTAAGAATACAGTTTTCAACCGTACCCTCGATGACGCAGCCGTCAGCGATAAGCGAATTTTTAATATTGGATTCAAGACCGAATTTAACAGGTCCGCTATCTCTGATCTTTGTATAAATAGGCATTGATTTGATAAACAAACCGTCCCTGTTTTCCGTATCGAGCAAAGCCATATTTGCGTCATAGTAAGACTTGATCGAATCTATCTTTGAGAAATATCCCTTATGCTCATATCCCATTATTTTGAATTCATCTTTTCTTGCCTGCAAAACGTCCTTATTGAAGCTGTATTCATTTCTGCTTGCGGAATTTACAACGATAGATTTGAGTATTTCGGTTGAAAGCACAAACATGCTGAGTGAAATAAGGCATTCTCCCGCGATCTGCGGATCGATCATGACATCGTTTACTCTTCCGGTTTCGTCCATACCGATAACGGTTGCAGTCTGTTCGCTGCTGTCATAAGGATATCTGCCGTATACCATTGTTATATCCGCTCCGCTTTCCTTGTGAGCGTCCACAACAGCTTTGTAATCAATAGTTGTAACGATATCGCAGTCTGACATTACAACATATTCTGCACGGGAGTGGCGCACGAAATCCCAAACGCCGTAGAGAGCCTCAAGACGTCCTCTGTACATACCGCTGTCAACCTGGCTGAACGGCGGAAGAAGATGAAGTCCTCCGTTCTTGCTGGAAAGATCCCATTCTCTGCCTGATCCTAAGTGGTCGAGAAGCGAACCGTAATTCGATTTTGTAATAACGCCGACTTCCTTGATCCCCGAATTAACCATATTGGAAAGAGGAAAATCTATAAGTCTGTAGCGTCCGCAGAACGGAATTGAACCCATTGTTCTTTTCTTGGTAAGATCTATAACGTCCGAATCATGCATACTTGCAAAAATCAGACCCAAAATATTGTTTTTTGCACTCATTATCAATTTTCCTCCTTAGATGTTCTTGGATATGATATCCTTAGGAAGAACCTTTGATCCCTCCGAAATGTCAACATTGTGACCGACTACCGCTATGCCCCATTCATCTCTGTTTTCAACAGTTTCGGGGCTAAGACCGATCCTTGCGTTCTCGTTTACGACGCAGTCCTCGCCGACTATCGAGTACTCAACGACAGCTCCCGACTTGATGACTGTTCCAGGCATAATGATACTGTAATTTACAGTTGCTCCCTCTTCTATAGTAGCGCCGGCGAATATAATGGAGAAGTCGACCTTTCCGTTGATAGTGCTTCCTTCGGCGATCATTGAATTTTCAACCTCCGCATTGCTTCCTATATACTGCGGTGGCATATTGTTGTTTCTTGTGTATACCTTCCATGAATTGTCATAGAGATCAAGCGGAACGCTCGGGCTGAGAAGATCCATGTTAGCTTCCCAAAGACTGTCGAGAGTACCGACATCTTTCCAATAGCCTTCAAATCTGTACGCAAACAGTCTTTCATCGTTTGCAAGCATTGAGGGAATAATATCCTTACCGAAGTCCTTAGAGCCTGTATCGGCATTTTCATTTTCAATAAGGTAATGTTTAAGCTTGCTCCATGTGAAAATGTAGATACCCATAGATGCGAGCTGTGAATCGGGTTCTTTTGGCTTTTCGGTAAATTTGATAACCTTGACGCCTGATTCGTCACATGTCATTATACCCATTCTTGAAGCCTCTTCAAGCGAAACCTCCTGAACGGCAATAGTAAGATCCGCATTGTTTTCCTTATGGAAATCGAGCATCTTTGCATAGTCCATTTTATAGATATGGTCGCCGCCGAGGACTACTACATATTCCGGATCGTATCTGTCAATAAAGCTCATATTCTGATAGATAGCATTCGCCGTACCCTCGTACCATGACGCGCCGCTTGCGGTCTGATAAGGCGGTAAAACGTGGACGCCTCCGTGAAGCCTGTCAAGATCCCAAGGCTGACCGTTTCCGATGTAATCGTTCAGAACCAAAGGCTGATACTGAGTAAGAACACCGACGGTATCTATACCCGAGTTAGTGCAGTTTGAAAGCGGAAAATCAATAATTCTATACTTGCCGCCATATGGAACGGCAGGCTTTGCCATATCCTGTGTCAGAGCATAAAGTCTGCTTCCTTGTCCGCCGGCAAGGAGCATAGCGACACATTCTTTTTTTATATACATAACTTTCCTCCTGACTTTGCCGCTTTGGCTGTTTTAAGCGGCAAATTATTATTGCTCTGATATGCCGTGCCGAACAGACGCAGCATATCTCATAAATTTTTACAGATCCTTAAGTTTATCCGTTTTTGCAGCAGTTTTTACTGAATCCTTTTCCGATTTGGCTTCTTTTTTATCCTTTTCCGACTTTTTCTTCGGCTTCGGCGCAGGATAAGGCTTAAGATATATTACGGAAAGCGGCGCGAGATCGAGTGAAATGCTGTCGTCAAATCCATGCATAGCGTAGGACGATGATTTCATTGATTTTGCGGTTATGCCTTCTCCGCCGAACTCAACGTCGTCCGAGTTGAACACAAGCTTATATTCACCCTCATAAGGAACGCCGATCTTGTAATCTTTTCTTCCGACAGGAACAAAATTGCAGACAACGATAAGCTCGTCGCCGTTGTCGTCGAATCTTCTGAAAGCTATAACGCTTTGCTGATAGTCGTCGTTGGAGATCCAACTGAAGCCCTGCCATGAATCGTCGTTTTCCCAGAACGGAGCGTTTTCAAGATAGAACTTATTGAGCTTCTGTGAATAAAGATGTATCTTCTTGTGATTTTCCTCTTCAAGCGCTTCCCAGTCAAGCTGCGTTTCGTAATTCCACTCGGTCGTCTGAGCAAATTCCTGTCCCATAAACAAAAGCTTTTTGCCCGGATGAGCCATCATGTACGCGAGAAACGCTCTGTACGAGCAGCACTTTTCACCGTAAAGTCCCGGCATCTTTTCAAGCATTGAACATTTGCCGTATACTACTTCGTCATGGGATATCGGAAGAACGTAATTTTCCGAGAAGCAATAGAAGAACGAGAATGTAAGCTTGTCATGATTGAACGCTCTGTAGATCGGATCGAGCGACATATAATGGAGCATATCGTTCATCCAGCCCATATTCCACTTGAAGTTGAATCCGAGTCCGCCGATATCCGTAGGCTTTGTTACCATAGGCCATGCGGTAGATTCTTCCGCGATCATCAGAACGTCGGGGTTTTTAGCGAATACCGCTTCGTTAAGATGCTTTAAAAACTCGATAGCTTCAAGATTTTCCTTGCCGCCGTAGATATTCGGACACCATTCGCCGTCACGCCTGTCATAATCGAGATAAAGCATAGAAGCTACAGCGTCCACTCTGATCCCGTCGATGTGATACTCTGACAGCCAGTAGTTGGCGCTCGATATCAGGAACGAGCATACTTCTCCCTTTCCGTAGTCAAATACTCTCGTACCCCATGCCTTATGCTCTCTTTTTCTTTCGTCGGTATATTCATAGCAGCATGTACCGTCGAATTCATAAAGACCGCTTGCGTCTTTCGGGAAATGCGCAGGCACCCAATCAAGGATAATGCCTATGCCCTCGTTATGGAACATATCGATCATTTTCATGAAATCATCGGGTGTTCCGTATCTTGAAGTCGGCGCAAAATATCCCGTTACCTGATAGCCCCAGGAGCCGTCGAACGGATATTCCGTAAGCGGCATAAACTCAACATGAGTATACGACATTTTCTTGATATACGGAATTATCTTTTCGGCAAATGCGATGTAGCTTAAGCGGTTGCCATTCTCGTCGAGCATCCACGACCCGATATGGACTTCATATACGTTTATCGGACTTTTGTAAACATTTTTCTTTGATTTTTCAGTAAGCCATTTATCATCGGTCCATTTATATGAACATTCATAAATTTTTGACGCTGTTCCCGGTCTTGTTTCAAAGTGATTGGCATAAGGGTCAGATTTCAGAAGAAATTTGCCCGACTGAGTTTCAATGCAGTATTTGTAAGAATCAAACTGCGCGAGTCCGGAAATTACGGTTTCCCATACTCCGTCCGCAACTTTTTCCATGGGTTCTGCGTTTTTGTCCCATTTGTTAAAGTCCCCGACAACTGACACGCTTTTGGCATTCGGAGCCCAGACACGAAAGCAATAAGATTTACTGCCGCCTTTATCGATCGAATGCACACCGAAAAACTTGTAAGCCTCACTGTTTTTTCCTTGATAGAACAGATACAGCGGAAATTCATAAGACTCCGGAGTGTTACCGGATTTTAAAGTATTCATGTCAATTCCTCCTTATTACATTTATTTTAACATTTTTCGGGTAAGTATTCAAGCTTTTTTATGCATTGTTAATAAATTTCATAAATAATATATAGTTTTGATTGGCTATTTTAGTGCATTTGATACAAATTATGGCAATAAAGAAGCGTTGTTTTTGTTAAACGTGAAAGAATTATCTCTTAACAAGCTTCAGCGCGGCGACGGTTATATCGTCACGCATACCTCTTCCGCTGTTTTTATCTGCGCCCGAGCATACGTTTTCCGTTATATCCCGAAGCTCGTTTTTACCCATGAGCTGTTCCTTGATAAAATGGTAAAACGACTCGTCGATCCCGTCCGAAAGCATAACAAGAATATCGCCTTCCGAAAAATTACATGTTCTTGTAAAGACCTGTGAATCGGCTATTATGCCTATCGGATTTGACGGTGAATTGAACATCATGACCGAGCCCTCGTATTTGATAAGCGTTGAAGCCGCTCCCGATTTAAAAAGCGACAGCTCGCACGTTTCAAGGTCTATTCTTGCGACGTCGAGCGTTGCGAAGCTCTCGTCCCCTGATTTTGTCAGCATTATGGAATTAAGCATTTTCATGGCGCAGCCGCACTCGATCCCCGATTTGATAAGGCGTTTGAATATGCCGGATACTATCGCCGAGTCCAAAGCAGCTTGTTTTCCGCTGCCCATTCCGTCCGATATGAATAAATACGCGTACCCGAGCCCGTCCTCAAAAAATCCGATGCTGTCCCCCGAGGGCTGACCCTCGCGCGCGCTTTTCTGATCGAACGAGTATTCTGCGTTGTACCGTGTTTTTCTGCTGAATCTAAGACGGGTTTCGTTTCCGCAGCTTACGGGTTCGGAAAATTCCATGGGAGTACGAAATTCCGCCGTCAGCATTTCCGCAATTTCCTCCGGCTGACGCTCGGGCAGTTCCCTTACATAGATCTCGGCGGTAAGACGGTCGTTCGCGTTGAAATACGCTATGGCAGCCGTAAAATCAATATTGTTTTTTTCCAGAAATACGCAAAGGGAACGTGTTATCTCTTTACTACAGCTAAAATTCATTTTGTCCGAAAGTGATGAAAGTATACCCTCGGTCGTTTCCATTTGCGAAAACAAAATACTCCTGTTTTCATTAAGCCTTGCCGAAAGCATCTTATTTACGGCGTCCTCCTTGCGGCATCTCGCGAAGCATTCCGCAATGTCATATTTTCTCATGCAGTGATCGAGTCCTGTCGGGAATGTGTCTATGCTTGGTGAATTTTGCTTTTCAAGCTTTAAAAAGCATGAATTTGTCTTTTCAAAATTTGTTTCCCAGCAGTTGACTTTATTCCGGCATTTTCCGCATATTCTTGTGCTGACCTCGTTTACCGTATTGAACGGAACTTTATTTTTTTCAAGACATTTTATTATTTGCTCAAAATTTCTGCGGACATCCGCAAGCGTTTCCGCTACAAAATCCATTCTAAGCTTTACAAAATGATCGTCGCTGTTCTCCGGAATACTTCTTATGACCTGTCCGTACATTAAAAGCTTTTCCGGTATCAGCATAAAAATAATGCTTCCAAATATCACATCAGCCTGAAGGAAAAACGAATCGTCGCCCATACCTGTAATAAGCTGTCCGCAGAAATTGACCGACAAAAACGCCGCCGCAATGCTGACACGGCTGTGAGCGGATAAAAATCCGGCCGCAAATCCTGCAATTCCCAAAAATACAGCCGGCACGCCAAGCTTTGCGGAGCTTAAAAATATCCCGGCAGTAGTAAGCACGCCGAAAACGACTCCGCCCGAATACTTGAAACGCTTTGCGGCACACAGAATTGCCGCCGCTCCGATTATCCTGCCGATGTTAAGTACAGATATGCCTGCCGAGCAAAGAGCCGTTACCGCAAGCATATAAATTGCCGCCGCGGAAAGCTCGAATTTTCCGTCAAGCTTCAACGGCGTTTCCGTAAAAGCGGTCTTTCCTATGTTGTTCAGCAGATATACCAGCAGTCCGACTGCAAGTGCCAGAACAACATATACAAGGGTAAGCGTCAGATCCTGCTTTACAATAAGACCGAATACTATCCCCGAAAAGCCTGTGCATATCGCTGCGGTTATGCTGCTTAAGGCAGGAGAATCGTCCTCCCTCATTATCCACTTCCCGACGGCTGTAAGAAGCAGTCCGCATATTATTACGCCGGTTTCAGCGATATTCCCCGTCACAAGATAGACTGCCATGCTTCCGGCTACGACCGCCGCCGAATAGACGGCGGGAAGCGCGGCGGCAAGCGCGCAGTTCAATGGAGAAGGCATGCCGCCGATCGTAGAATGTGCCAAAAGCATAGAAATGCCAAGCACGATGATCATCAGCGGCAGATTCAGGCTTCGTCTGTTTTTTTCAAGTACTGTTTCTTTTAACATCTTTTTACCACCCGTTATTTTAATATTCGGAACTTTTTTATCAACAGAAAAATAAGTTTCCTTCAGATGCTGCTCTCATGGAAAAAACGTGCGGTTATGCCTATGAAAACAGCTTCATAAATATATTATACTCGGGTGTGCGGCAGATAAATGTCAATTGAAAGGGTAAGATCATGACGGGAAATAGTATAATTACAATAAGCGGCAAAATTCTTGCCCTTGCTCCGCAAATATCTTCAGGTTCTGAACAGAATCTTTGCGCGGCGCCGCCTACTGCAAGGCGTTCAGCTTATTTGAAAATTCGATCAGCTCTTCCATGGAAAGCTGTTCCGCTCTCGCATTTCTTCCGATACCAGTTTTGTCCATACATGCGTACAGAGTTTCTTTTGAGATACCGAGAACCGACGAAAGAGAATTTGCCATTGTTTTTCTCCTTTGTGAAAAAGCTCCTCTTACCACCTTAAAAAACAATGATTTGTCATCGACCATTTTTCTGTAATGATCGTTCGGTCTTATTTGTATAACGGCGGAATCTACCTTTGGCGCAGGCATAAAGCTTCCTCTTGAAACGTCGAAAAGCGATTCGGCTGTACCGTAAAACCGTACCGCGGCTGTGACCGCTCCCGCCTGTCTTGTACCGACATCGGCGCAGATTCTGTGAGCCGCTTCTTTCTGGACCATTACGGTTATTGCTTCGACGGGTATTTCGCTTTCCAAAAGAAACATTATCACAGGCGATGTTATATAGTACGGCAGATTGGCGCATACAGCCGTTTTCATACCGTTAAATTCCTTGCCGATAAGTTCGTTTAGATCTACTTTCATTATGTCTTTATTTATAATTTTTATGTTGTCAAATTCTTTCAGCGTTTCTCCGAGAACGGGCAGCAGCCGCTTATCTATCTCGACAGCCGTCACCTTGTCCGCACGCTTTGCAAGCTCCGCGGTAAGAACGCCGAGGCCTGTGCCTATTTCAAGTATGCCGTATCCTTTGCGCGCAAAACCGTATTCTGCGATTTTTGGGCATACGGACGGATTAATAAGAAAATTTTGTCCGAGTCCCTTTGAAAAAGTAAAACCATATTTTTCAAGAAGCGATTTTACAACTGTTATATTTGTAAGATTTTCCATATTTTATTCCTTTTCATAATATTCGATGTATTTTGTCAAATCCGTTTCGCACATTTTTTTGATCAGCTCTTCATCTTCAATAATTACGGCGTCAACGATCACCCTGTTGTTTCCAAGCCAACGAAAATTGTCATGGTAAGAGTCGGTAAAGATCCAATTGCCGTTTGTGTAAGCTATATAACCGCCGTAATTATTTTCGCAGGAAACGTTACTGTTATCATAAACATAATAAAACGAGTTTCCATTGGTAAAGTAATTGTCTATGTAAAACTTCTGTGCCTTTCCTGTTATTTCTTTCAATTGTTCGATCATCTGCAATTCATTTTGTGACGAAAGATATTTAGAATTATCACCGCGGACTCCGGGGTCTATAAGAATTTTTGTTACTGTTCCCGAAGTGGGTACGCTGCATCCGTTTTTGATAAAGCATCCGCTGTTATCACTTCCTTCAACCAAAATATATTTGTTTGAATCGTCTGAATTTATAGAATAAACATGGGCTCCATGAGCTTCTTTGTCTAAGCGTCCGATCAGCTTTCTGTCGTCGTCTGCGCAGTAGAAAGTTTCAGACTCGTATTTTTCCCCATTATAATAGATCACATCGGTATCTTCATTACCTTTTATATCGATAACGGGAGTGCAGGAAGTAAAGCCGATCATAATAATTGCGGCTATGCTGATTAGTGATGCTTTATTCATAAAAATGTCTCCTTTACAGACTTACTCGGAAGCCGAAAACATGCGATTATGCCTTATATTATAACAAATCTCAAAATATAAGTCAACATGGGGGACTCTGTCCCACCCCCCTGCCAAAGGAAATACCTCTTACAGAGCCGTCCCCTCTGTCGCTTCGTGACATCTCCCCGCCTATAAAACCAATCCCTACCTCTCGCTTTCGCGACTCACAGCGGAAGCTGTGCCGGAGCGGAAGCTTGATTTTCTTTGGTTCGTTTCTTACATCAAGGCAAGAAATGAACATACTATACAAATCGGTTTAAAAAATAAAATTGCATGATAAAACGTGTGTGTCTGCACATTGAATTTACAAATTTGACAAATTATATATAATATGTTATAATAAAACAATTATAGAATTTACAAAAAGGAGATGCGGAATGGAACAGAAAATAAGGGACTTTTATTCATTTTTAACGGACAAATCAAAGCAATGCAAAGATAATTTCCGTCATGACCCAAAGCTTTATGACGAATACAATGTAAAAAGAGGGCTTAGAGATAAAAACGGAAGCGGAGTTCTTGCGGGACTTACCTCGATTTCCTCTATTGAATCATTTAAAACGGACGAAAACGGCAACAAAGTGCCTGTTGACGGCAAGCTGCTTTACAGGGGATATAACATCAACGACCTTGTAAACGGCGCGGTAAGCGGCGGACGCTTCGGCTTTGAGGAAACGGCATATCTGCTGCTGTTTGGTAAACTTCCGGATAAAAGCCGCCTTGAAGAATTCTGCGGATTCTTGGGTGGACTCAGAAGACTGCCTACCAATTTTGTGCGCGATGTTATCATGAAAGCGCCGAGCAAGGATATAATGAATACGCTTACGAGAAGTATTCTTACGCTTGCGTCATATGATGAAAACGCGTCGGACAACTCTCTCGAAAACGTACTAAGACAATGTCTGATGCTTATAAGCGAAATACCTATGATGGCGGTCTACGGCTATCATGCGTATAACCACTATGAGTGCGACGGAAGTATGTATATACACCGTCCCGACCCGAAGCTCTCGACAGCTGAAAATATTCTTCGTCTGCTTCGTCCCGATACAAAATATTCGCGTATAGAAGCCGAAGTGCTTGACATCGCGCTAATGCTTCACATGGAGCACGGCGGAGGAAACAACTCCACATTCACAACTCATGTCGTTACGTCTTCCGGTTCGGATACATATTCCGTTATAGCCGCGGCTCTTTCTTCGCTTAAAGGTCCGAAACACGGCGGCGCGAATATAAAAGTTGTCGAGATGATGAACGACCTTAAGGCGAATGTTTCCGATACCTCGGACGAAGAAGAAGTCGGCGCATACCTGCAAAAGCTGCTTGCAAAAGAAGCCTTTGACAAAAAGGGACTTATCTATGGTATGGGACATGCGGTCTATACCATTTCTGATCCGAGAGCCAAGATATTCAAAAGGTTCGTTTTAGAGCTTGCCGAGGAAAAAGGCAAAAATGAAGATTTCAGACTTTATTCAATGGTCGAAGAGCTTGCGCCGAAAATAATCGCGCAGAAAAGGAGAATATACAAGGGCGTAAGCCCAAACGTCGATTTCTACAGCGGTTTTGTTTACGGAATGCTCGATATACCTTCTGAATTATTTACGCCTATATTCGCTATGGCAAGAGCCGTCGGTTGGAGCGCTCACAGAATAGAAGAATTGATAAATGTTGACAAGATCATAAGACCTGCTTACAGAAGTCTTGTCGTACCCAAAGAATACATCGATATGGATAAAAGATAAAAACATGTCTTTACAAGAAGTATATGCACGTCTTTTCATCAAATTTTGTCGAGGGCCTGTATTCATAGAAGGTCATGCGGATTTTCGTGCATAATTTTTCTGAGAACAAGGCAATTTTTTGCAGGCATACCGGCGTATGGCAAGAAAAATTAACGCGGTTTATCAGGAAAATCTGCCGAAAAGACGTATGATATTTTCTATGAACACAGGCTCTGAATACTGCGTTAAGGCAACACCGCACAAAGTCGTCAGGCGTTCTTTGTGCGGCGCTGCCTTAATATGTGAAACGGAGAAAATATATGGATAAAACGGAAATTCTCAGGAAGATCAACGAACTGTCCGAGCTGATAGATCTTCACAGCAGAAATTACTATGTCCTTGACGATCCGCAGATATCGGATTACGAATTTGATTCCCTTATGAACGAGCTAAAAAGACTTGAGGCTGAAAATCCGGAATTTGCGTTTGAAACGTCGCCTACTAAACGTGTCGGAGGAGAAGTGATCTCCGCTTTTGAAAAGGTGGAGCATAAGGTGCAGATGGCAAGCCTTCAGGACGTTTTTTCGTTTGACGAAGTGTACGCTTTTGTAAACAGATGCCGCGAGGAACTGAATTCTCCCGTGTTTAT
Organism: Clostridium sp.; assembly: GCA_023664445.1. Taxonomy (GTDB): domain Bacteria; phylum Bacillota; class Clostridia; order Oscillospirales; family Ruminococcaceae; genus Porcipelethomonas. The sequence goes on from JAMPFN010000033.1 coordinate 15,705, forward strand.
AGTTGAGCCGAAGATCGACGGTCTTTCGGTTTCGCTCGAATATGAAAACGGCGTGCTGAAAACCGCTTCCACAAGAGGCGACGGTTTTATCGGGGAAAATGTTACGGAAAATATAAAAACAATACGCTCGATACCGTTAAAGCTGAAAAGATCTCTGCCGTATATCGAGGTACGAGGAGAAGTTTATATGCCCCGCAAAAGCTTCTATGAGCTTATTGAAACGCAGGAGCTGAACGGCGAGAAGCCGTTTAAAAATCCCCGAAATGCCGCGGCAGGCTCCCTAAGACAGAAAAATCCCAAAATAACGGCAAAGCGAAGGCTTGACATGTTTATATTTAATCTTCAGCGCGCCGTGGGCGTCGATATAAATTCGCACAAGCAGTCGCTCGACATTATTTCAGAGCTTGGGCTGACGGTCATACCGGAATATACGCCCTGCGATACGGCGGAAGAGATAATCAGCCGAATAAACCGAATAGGCGAGATACGCAGCAAATACGATTTCGATATAGACGGCGTTGTGATCAAGGTAGACAGCTTCGAGCAGCGTCAGAAAATGGGAGCGACCGCAAAGTATCCCAAATGGGCTGCGGCGTATAAATTTCCGCCCGAGGAAAAGGAAACTAAGCTTCTGGATATCGAGGTTAACGTCGGAAGAACGGGAGCTATAACTCCGGTCGCGGTTTTTGAGCCTATTATGCTTGCCGGTACAAGCGTTTCAAGAGCTGTGCTTCACAATCAGCAGTTTATTGATGAAAAAGAAATAAGGATAGGCGACATTATCCTTGTGAGAAAGGCAGGGGAAATAATCCCCGAGGTGATACGCTCGGTCAGACATGAAGCCGGTTCGGAAGCGTTCAGGCTTCCCGAAAAATGTCCTGTCTGCGGCGCGGAGGCTGTGAGGTATGAGGACGAAAGCGTTCTTAGATGTCCCAATACCGATTGTCCGGCACAGCTTCTCAAAAACATTATCCACTTCGCCTCTAAGGACGCTATGAATATTGACGGACTCGGTCCTGCAATAATTTCCGTACTGCTCGAAAAGGGACTGATACGCTCGGTCGCAGACTTGTATATACTCAAAAAGGAACAGCTGACGACTCTTGAACGCTTTGGCGATAAATCGGCTGAAAACCTGATCAACGCCATAGAAAGATCCAAAAACAACAGTCTTGACAGACTCGTTTATTCTTTGGGCATCAGAAACATCGGAGCTAAGGCTGCAAAGCTTCTGTGCGCAAAATTCACGGATATTGACAGCGTTATAAATGCAGATCATGCAGAGATCGAAAGTATAGACGGTTTCGGAGAGATAATGGCAAAAAACGTTGAAAAGGCGTTTAAAGAGCCGCACACCCTTGAAATAATAAGGCGTTTTAAGGAATACGGTCTTAATATGGCGGCATATAAAACGGAATCAGCGGACGATAACAGGTTCGAGGGCAAGACATTTGTTCTTACGGGTACGCTTCCTACCATGAAAAGGCGCGACGCGCAGGAGCTTATTGAAAGCTTCGGCGGAAAGGTCAGCTCTTCGGTTTCAAAAAAGACAGACTATGTTGTTGCAGGCGACGACGCGGGAAGCAAGCTTATTAAGGCTCAGCAGCTGGGTGTGGAGATACTCAGCGAACAGGAGCTTATCAATAAAACAAAATAAAGGATGGTTGCTATGAAAATCGATATCAGACACATTGCAAAGCTTTCACGCCTCAGGATAGAGGATGATAAACTCGAAAAATTTGAAAAAGACATGGAAACGATCGTCGGAATGGTCGATAATATGCCGGATATTGACGGAACGCTTGATCTTCTCGACGAAGAAAATCCTATGACGCTGCGCGAGGACAAGGCTGTTACGGATAAATTCAGGCGTGAGGAGCTTCTCGCAAACGCTCCCGATGTTCAGGCAGGCTGCCTTGTAGTACCGAAAACTGTAGAGTAAAGGAGTTATAAATTATGAAGTTATATGAAAAAACCGCTTCCGAGCTTTCACAGATGCTCAGGGATAAGCAGTGCAGCGCTTCTGAAATATGCGGCGATGTTTTAGATCGTATTCATGAAACCGAGGATAAGGTCGGAGCTTTCGTTACGATATGCGGGGATTCCGCTATGGAAAATGCAAAAGCAGTTGACAAGGCGTTGGCAGACGGAGAAAATTTACATCCGCTTGCAGGCATACCTATAGGCGTCAAGGACAATATTTCCACCAAGGGCATAAAAACCACATGCTCGTCGAAAATGCTTGAAAATTATGTGCCGCCTTTCAATGCCACGGTAATGGATAAGGTAAATGCCGCTAAAATGACGGTTATCGGCAAAATGAACATGGACGAATTCGCCATGGGTTCGTCAACCGAAACGTCTTACATGCACATTACTAAAAATCCGCATGATACCGAGCGCGTTCCGGGCGGCTCGTCGGGCGGTTCGGCTGCCGCTGTCGCTTCGGGAGAGGCTGTGCTTACCCTCGGCTCGGATACGGGCGGTTCTATCCGTCAGCCTGCGGCTCTCTGCGGAGCGGTCGGAATGAAGCCTACCTATGGAAGCGTTTCAAGATACGGACTTGTGGCTTTCGCATCGTCGCTCGATCAGATAGGACCGCTCGGCAAGTCGGTAAAGGACGTCGCTATGCTCCAGAGCGTTATCTGCGGTCACGACAGGCGCGACGCCACCTCAAAAATGACAGATTATCCCGACTATGCTGAAAATCTTGCAAGCAATATCAAGGGCTTGAAAATAGGCGTACCGAAGGAATATTTCGGAGAGGGAATAGGCAGCGAGGTCAAGGATTCCGTAATGGCGGCCATTAAGAAAATGGAATCCGAGGGCGCGCAGATAAAGGAAATTTCACTTCCGAGTACGCAGTATGCCATAAATACTTACTATATAATCGCGTCCGCAGAGGCTTCGTCAAACCTTGCGAGATTCGACGGCGTAAAATACGGATACAGAGCCGAAAACTATGACGGTCTTGTCGACATGTACGAGAAAACCAGAAGCGAGGGCTTCGGCGACGAGGTCAAGAGAAGAATAATGCTTGGTACGTTCGTTTTAAGTTCCGGCTACTTTGACGCTTACTATAAAAAGGCAAAGCGCGTTCAGAAAAAGATAAGCGCTGAATTTGCGGAAGCTTTTGCGGAATGCGATATCATAGCGACGCCTACGGTTCCGGCTTCGGCATTCAAGATCGGCGAAAATATCGGAGATCCCGTTAAGATGTATTATAACGATGTCTGCACGGTCACCGTAAATATTGCCGGACTTCCGGCGATAAGTCTGCCATGCGGCAAGGACAGCAGATCTATGCCTATGGGACTTCAGCTTATAGGAAATAAATTCAGCGAACAGCAGCTTTTGAATTCCGCTTACGGCTACGAGCAGATATGCGGCGGATTCGACGTTATTTCAAAGACACTTTAAGGAGGAAATCAACATGAAGGATTATGAATTAGTTGTCGGTCTTGAAGTGCATGCAGAACTGAATACCGAGTCAAAAATTTTCTGCGACTGCAAAAACGCGTTCGGTCTTGAAGTGAATACGCAGGTATGCCCTGTTTGTATGGGTATGCCGGGAACTCTCCCGACTCTTAACGAAAAGGTCGTCGACTATGCGATAAAAATGGGACATGCTCTGAACTGTACCATAAATAACGTCTGCAAACAGGACAGAAAGAATTATTTTTATCCCGATCTTCCCAAGGCGTATCAGATATCGCAGGCGGATGTTCCGCTTTGCGAAAAGGGCATCCTTGAATTTATGGTTGACGGCGAAATAAAAACCGTCAGAATAACAAGAATACACATCGAAGAGGACGCGGGAAAGCTTCTGCATGACGAATCGTTCGCAGGCTCGCTGGTCGATCTCAACCGCTGCGGAGTACCGCTTATCGAGATAGTTTCCGAACCGGATATAAGAAGCTCTGCCGAAGCCAAGGCTTATCTTGAAACGATAAAATCGATCCTCCAGTATATCGGCATTTCCGACTGTAAAATGCAGGAAGGCTCTATTCGCTGCGACGTTAACGTTTCCGTAAGGGAAAAAGGCGCGGATGAATTTGGTACGCGTTCCGAGATGAAGAATGTAAACAGCTTCAGCGCTGCGGTAAGAGGTATCGAGTATGAGGCGAAGCGTCAGATAGAAATACTTGAAAACGGCGGAAAGGTCGAACAGGAAACAAGGCGCTGGGACGATCCGAAAGGAATGAGCTTTCCTATGCGTTCCAAAGAAGACGCACAGGATTACAGGTATTTCCCCGAACCCGACCTGCTGACTATCGTTGTCGATAAGGAAAGAGTCAAGGAGCTTGAATCGCAGATACCGGAGCTTCCCAATGTGAAGATCAAGAGATATGTCGGCGATTATAAGCTTTCACAGACAGACGCTACGCTTATTGCGGAGGATATGGAGAAATCGGCTTTGTTTGACGCGTGCTGCGCGATAAATACATGCAAGCCGAAGAGCGTAAGCAACTGGATCTTAAGCGATATCGCTAAATATATCAACGAAACGGGAAAGCTTATATCCGAAACAAATCTTACTCCCGAAAAGCTTTGCGCGCTCATTGAGAAGATAGAAAAGGGCGTTATTTCAAATTCCGCAGGCAAGACTGTTTTTGCCGAGATAATGAAAAATAACGGCGACGTCGATAAGATCATCGAGGAAAAAGGCTTGGCGCAGAATTCCGATACAGGCTTCATTGAAGATCTTGTCAAGGAAGTATTTTCCAATAATGAAAAATCGATAAACGACTACAAAAACGGAAAGACCAACGCGCTCGGATATCTCGTGGGACAGTGCATGAAAGCCTCAAAGGGAAAAGCGAATCCGGGCATTGTAAAGGAAATCGTAACTAAAATGCTGGAAACATCAGAGTAAATACAGCAGAAACATTGATTTACTTCCGATTCAGAAAATACATTAAGTTGTTCTCATAGGGAAAGATGTGAAATTATACCTATGAGAACAACTTATAAGATATGAAAGTGAGAGCGTATTATGAAAAAGGCATTTGAAAAACACGAAACATTATTTACTGTCGCGCTGATAGTTTTGTATGTGGTTTTAAATTCATATTGTGTGCAGAATTTCGGAACTACTGATTACAGATCCGTAATTGCCAATACGGTATTTTCCATATTCCTGATTTCCATCATGATCTTATTAAAAAGGGTCAGGTATTACGGCATTCAAGGAGCAAAAGATCCGAAAAAATATTTGTTTTTTATTCCGCTGATCTTAATACCGTCAGTAAATTTATGGAATGGTATCAATATCAACAATTCAGGAAAGGAAATACTGTGCCATATATTGACAATGGTGAATATCGGATTTATCGAAGAAATAATATTTAGGGGATTTCTGTTTATGATGATGAAAAAGACAAATGTTAACAGGGCGATTATCATAAGCTCTTTAACGTTCGCTATAGGACACATCGTAAACCTATTGAACGGAGAGGAATTGATCCCGACATTACTTCAGATATGCTATGCTGTCGCTCTGGGATATTTGTTTGTTGTCATATTTAATAAAAGCGGTTCATTGATTCCCTGTATAATTACGCATATGGCTATCAATTCATTATCTGTTTTCAATGGGGAAAATACAGTTTCATTATACGTTATATCGGTGTTTTTGATAATTGTTTCTGTTGGCTACGCGGTTTATATAAACAAGGCTGTCAAAGAATAGAACTTGCGCATATGCCTATGTGGACAGGTTCTAAAAAATGCAGATTTTTCTTCTTGAATCAATGAAAAAAGGAGTCTTTGCTATGGAAAAAAAGAAGAGTAATAAGAAAATAATAATCGCCGTTATTGCTGGGATAATTCTGCTTGTCGGAATATGCGCAGGTATGCTTATAGCTTACAACGCAAATAAAGAATCGTCCGAGATCGGAATGAAGGAAATAACTCTGCAAATCGAATCGGAACGCGACAGCTATTCATTTGAGGAAAAATATGATACCGATGAGGAATATCTCGGAGATTTTCTTGATAAGGAAGGCATTATCGGCTTTGATGAATCCGATTACGGACGCTTTATAACATCTGTTCAGGGCTATGAGGCAAAGGATGAAGAACAGTCATGGTGGAGTATTGCGGTAAACGGAGAATCCGCCGTAACAGGCGTTGACGAAATAGTTATCGAGGACGGCTGCGTCTATAAGCTCGAACTTAAAATAGGATGGTAAACGGCAGATTCAGCGCGTCGCAGCTTGCCAGGATAGCAATAATGGGAGCGCTTTTATATGTTTCACAGCTTGCGCTGTCGTTTCTGCCGAATATCGAGATCGTAACGCTTCTCATAGTGATCTTTACAAGAAATCTCGGCAAAGAAGGAACTGCCGCCTGTTTTGTTTATGTATTGCTGACCGCTTTTACATGGGGCTTCGGACTATGGTGGGTAACATATCTTGTTGTGTGGCCGCTGTTTTCACTCTTGGTATATAAGCTAAGAAAACTGGAAAGCTTTGCGCTCTGGGCTGTCATTAACGGTTTTTTCGGGTTATGCTTTGGAGCGGTTTTTGCTTTACCGTACCTATTTAAGTCGCCGTCCTACGCGCTTAGTTACTGGATATCGGGAATGCCGTTTGATGTTGTTCATTGCATCGGGAATTTTGCTTCAACGATTATTTTAGGAAAAATTCTTGATAAAGCTGTCGGACAATATGTAAAACATCTTAACATGTGAACATACTGCCCATAAGCTTCTTAAAAATAAAATATTTGCTTGACATATTCAGAAAAATATTGTATAATATAGTAAAGAGCATACCGATAAGCGGTCGCTCCCTATTTGAGTTGTTAAATTAATAACCGCCCTATGTGGAAGCAGGGCGGTTATTTCCTTTTATCGTCGTGAAAAACAGCATATAAAAATGCTGAAAATGTAGTCAGGAAAATTGCGAATTGAATTAGTTCGCTCCGTGTTACGTAATTCATGATGATCACTCCCCTCCGGGAGTTGGATTGACCGCCTACCGTTTTGCAGTATGCTCTTACTATATTTTACACTTTTTGTCGGAATTGTCAATATTTTTTACCACAGATCTTGACATATTCAGAAAAATATTTTATATTGTGTATGTTCATTTCTTGCCTTGATGCAAGAAACGAACCAAAGAAAATCAAGCTTCCGCTCCGGCACAGCTTACGCTGTGAGTCGCAAAAGCAAAAAATAATGACTATATTTATAGTCGGTGACTGTAAATGATAAATTTTGCCATTCGGCAATTATAGTTTACAATTTCCGAAAGTCGAAAAAGTAAAATATAAAGTTTAGGTCAAGCCTTTTTAACACAAAGCATTCCCCGTACTTAACGAGGAATGCTTATTTATTACTTATTTGATTTTTACAAGCTTCAGCGATTTCAGAGTTACATTATAGCTGTTTTTGCCGCCTATGTTAAAAGAAATCGCAGCACTGTCGTCATTGGAGTCTACTGTGAACGTTTTACTGTATTTTGCCGCTTCTGTTCCGCTTACCGATACAGTATCGCTGAAATAGGTGTCGTTTCCGCTAACGGAAAAGCCTATGTCCCCATCGGCAGATGCGGTCAATTCAAATTCAAGCCTGTATTCACCGCCCTTTTTGAGGTTGATTCCCGAAACGTTAGCTGTTATGTCGTCGGGACTTGTTCCGCCCGTAACCATATTTATCCAATATGATTTATCATATTCGCTGAAATATTCTGCGGCGTTCGCTCCCGAATCCGATTTTATATCAATGCTGTAAACGGCGTCCGACGCAACGTCAAGCCCTACCTGATCCGATTCCATACCAATCGTCTGACATATCTTGTCAGAGAGAACATACGCGCTGTTTTGCTGTGTTGCGGCTGAAGGATGCCAGTCAGAGCCTAAACCGTCAGCCTGCGTATGCGTTGCCGATTTGTAGCTCGATACTCTTTCGTCACCGGTTTCAGCCGTATATTGAGCAGCCGCCTCCGCTACAAGATCGTAAAGATCTGCGCCCATTGTTCCGACAGTACAGATTATAGCGGCATCGCTGTTATATTTTCTGACAGTCTTAAGGAAATCGACATAACCGTTTACAAATTCCTCCGAGCGTGTTTCCTTGTCCGCATTTACATAATTTATATCGTTTGTTCCAAGGTTTATCACGACCGCGTCATGCTTTTGCAACGTGAAATCCCATGCGGTATCATAGCCCTTTATCTTGCTTGCCATTTCGTAGTAATCGGGAATAAGGCTGTCGCTGTTTTTATCTCCGTCGGAAGTATATCCGGAAACTATCCCATGTCCGCTGTAGCATACCGCGCTGTAATCGGCATCAAGCTTTTGTGCGGTCAGATATGCATATGACTTTGTAAAGTTTTCGGTGGTCGTCTTGAAGGATTCATAGCTGCCGCTGCCCTCAACGCCGTAAGCGCAGGTTATGGAATCTCCGATAAATTCAATGCTCAGATCTTTTTTGGCGGTGGGCTTTACGGGCTTTTCGAGCGTTGAGCTTACATTTATGGTATTTATTCCGATTCCGCCGTACATTGCTTCAGAAAGCATTATCACTTTTACCTTTTTTGTTACGGAAGCGGTACTTTCAAACAATGATATCTTTTTTTCGGCGCTGCCTATAGTTTCGTCTGTCAGAAGTTCATCGTCAACATACACCGCATATCTTGGGCGGAAATCGGGATCGGCGTCTATGCCGGCGTCGCCGCTCAGAACAAGCTCTGCCGACTGCCCTGCGACCGTAAATTCTGCGGCGGAACCGCTTTGCAGAAGCCATGTTATGTCGTCCTTGATAAGATTTCTTCCTATAAGCTTGACATTTTCCGATGACGCCTTCCACATTGTATCGCTCAATTCCCCTTCTTCGGCGCTTCCGCTTTCATTTATAAATATTCTTTTCAGAAGCACAGCGTCGTATACGTTTACATTTCCGTCCTTATTCAAGTCGCCGAGCTTTATCTGCTGTTTGCTCAAGGTATTGCTGCGGAGAATATATTTTTGCAAAAGCTCAATATCTTCGATATCAAGCGTATTGTTTAAATTGGTATCTCCCAAAAATTCTGATGTTGGAAATGATATGGTATTCCCATGTATCTGATAATTCGGCGAAATTATGGCTTCCGCATAGGCTGAAGCAGTAAAGCTCACAGCGGCGCCTATGCATACTGCAGCTGAATAAATACGTGATATAAAAGATTTCATTGTAAATACCTCCTTAGTGTTTGCTCGGAATTTTTCTGCTTACGCTTTTTGGTCGATTGTTCAAGGACTTTTAGATAAAAATAATAAGCTTATTATACCACATAATATGGAATTTTTCAATACCATTAAGGTCATTTTCAAAAGAAGTTTTTATAATAGTAAAAGTATATAGGCTATAGTATGGCAATTTAGTTTCTGCTGTAATACCGTACTTGATTTTTCATACGTTAAGTGGTATACTTAAAAAAACAGCGTGATAAACGTTAACGAGTTATCTCGTATTAAGAACCTGTCCACATAGGCATATGCACACGTCTTTTTGGCAAATTTTCCTGATAA
>JAMPFN010000034.1 GCA_023664445.1 Clostridium sp.
AGCTTGATTTTCTTTGGTTCGTTTCTTGCATCAAGGCAAGAAATGAACATATTACATTAAGGTCTGCCGAAGCAAAATCATCTGTTATCTATTTTCTCGGGATACATATCATGATTCCAAAGTCTGTTTTCGGCAAGCTTTTCCCATTTTGTACCCGGTCTTCCGTAATTGCAGTACGGATCAATGGAAATGCCGCCTCTCGGAGTAAACTTTCCCCATACCTCGATGAATTTCGGATCCATAAGATTTATCAGGTCTTTCATTATCTTGTTTACGCAGTCCTCATGAAAATCGCCGTGATTGCGGAAGCTGAACAGGTAAAGCTTCAGCGATTTGCTTTCAACCATTTTCACATCGGGAATATACGATATATATATTGACGCAAAATCCGGCTGCCCTGTTATCGGGCATAAGCTCGTAAATTCGGGACAGTTGAATTTCACAAAATAATCGTTCTCCGTATGCTTGTTTTCAAATGTTTCCAACATTTCGGGGGCGTATTTGTCGGGATATTCCGTTTTTTTATTTCCAAGAAGAGTAAGAGTCTCTTTTTCTCTGATTTCCATATTTCACCTCGATATCGGATCGCTGACGCCGTTTATTTCAAATGCCTTTGCTCTGTCGATACATGTGCCGCACTTGCCGCACGGTTTTTCTCCGCCCTCATAGCAGCTCCATGTAAGCTCGTAAGGTACTTTCAGATCAAGACCTATCCTCACGACCTCCGCCTTGTTCATACCCACAAAAGGAGCCTCTATTTTAAGTTTTCTCCCGCTGCCCTCATATATCGCCGTATTCATGGCTGTGTTGAAAACCTCGGAGCAGTCGGGATAAGCGTTTCCTGCGGCATCGTCCGCATGTGCGCCGTAATAGATAACGCCGCAGTTTTTTGAAAGCGCAATACTCGCCGCTGACGAAAGAAAAAGTCCGTTGCGAAACGGCACATAGGTGGAAACAGGAGAACCGTCCGTTTTTTTCAGCTGTTCTGAGTACGATTCATGAGGTATCTCCTCGTCAGAACTCACGAGCAGCGAGCAGTCGGAATACTTGAAAATAAGCGAAAGATCAAGATCGATTTTTTCTATCCCGTAATATTCTGCTATCGCAGAAGCGCACTCCGTTTCTTTACTGTGCTTCTGCCCGTAGGAAACGGAAAGCGCGGTTACGTTTTCCGTGCCGTATTTATCTATCGCCATTGCCAGACATGTCGTACTGTCAACGCCTCCGCTGAATAAAACCAATACTTTCATATTTCCTCCTATCATTTGACCTGCATAAGAAACTTTTGCTGCAGCTCGTTATCGGACTTGAATTTTCCGGTAAATACCGTATACGAGGTAGAACTTGAACCGTTTCTGATACCTCTTGCCGTCATACAGGAATGCTTGCCCTCTATATACACGGCGATATCCTCCGAACCCGAAGCAAGCGTCATTATTTCAGCAATGTCCGTACCGATACGCTCTTGAAGCTGCAATCTCTTTGCCGCCATATCCGCTATCCTTGCGACCTTTGAAAGCCCTATCACCTTTCCGTTCGGGATATACGCCACAGACGCCTTCATATCATACATCAACGCCATATGATGCTCGCAATATGAAAAAATCTCAATATCGCGCACTACGACCATTTCGTTTCCCGAAAAAGGCATGTCCTCATCAAACGTTTTGCTGAACATCTCGGCAATTTTCTCGTTGCTGTAATTCATGCCCTCAAATACCTCTTCATACATTCTTGCAACTCTGTCGGGCGTTTCCTTTAAGCCCTCGCGCTCCGGATCGTCGCCAAGCGCTTCGATAATTCCCCTTATGTGAAGCTTGACGGCTTCCTTATCTATTGCCATTTTATCACACTCCTCTTTTGTCGGGATCCCAGATGAACTTATGCAGTTGCAGCTGTAAATTAACGCCGTTCATCTTATGCTTTATCATAAACTCTGCCATTTCACTCGGCTTTATGCTTCCGAATACAGGGCTTAAATAAACCGCGCATTTTTTCACAAGCTCATGATCAGTTATGATCTCAAGCGATTTTTCAAGATCGGCATTGCTTCCGCATACGAATTTCACCGTATCGTTTTTCGTCAGATAAGCGTAATTTTCAAGCAGCATAAGCTTTTCCATTGCGCTTGACGGCAGCTTATAGTCAAGCGTGAACGACGGTCTTTTTTCCATATCTTTATAATCGGAAATATCAACAGAACCGTTTGTTTCGATCTCTACCTGAAAGCCGTTACGGCAAAGCAGCTCTATCAGCTCGTAAATATTATCCTGAATCAAAGGCTCTCCGCCGGTAAGTGTAACATTCTTAACGCCCGTACTTTTTATATACTCCAGTATATCTTCCCCTGTCATTTCTTCGGCATAGCTGTTTACGCTGTTTGCCCACGCGGTATCGCAATAAGAGCAGCTTAGATTACAGCCGCGAAAACGTATAAATGCCGCGATCTGACCTGCCTTTCTCCCCTCTCCGTTTATGCTTACGAATTTTTCGACGACATGATATATCCGCATGTCAGCCCTCCTCATACATCGCGCAGTTTTTGGGAGTTTCATAAACCGCGACATTATGCGGTCTGTAGCCGTGTTCCTTGATCTTCATAAAGAAATGCCTCGCAAAATTTTCAGCGGTCGGACGAAAATCCAGTTCGATCAGCTTGAAGCCGTCCCTTTTAAGACATTCCAGGGTGTCCTGCTGCAGCGTATTTTTTTCATACAAAAGCGCGTGATCGTAGTGATCTCCAATGACTCTAAGAGCTTTTTTCAAGTCGGAAAAATCCATGACCATGCCTTTTTTCTCGCCGCTTCTTTGCAAAAAGGCGTTTTGTACCGTCACCTCTACTCTCCATGTATGCCCGTGAATATTGCTGCATTTTCCGTCATAACCATGAAGAAAATGCGCGCTGTCAAACGAAAATTCAGATTTTACAAAATACATTTTTTATCCTCCGAAACAAAAAAGGGTACAGAAACGACATCTGTACCCTTAAGTCAACTATGATGTCCTGGTTTTGTTTATATAGTCACCCTACTTGAAAGCGGAACAAAAAGGAATTGAATAAAAATTTTTCATAGCAAGGCGGAGGATGCAGGCGGGCTGGCGCCCTCCAAAGACGACAACACAGCTATGGAAAATTTTTATCAATAAACTTTTTTCGATTTCAAATAGGGTGACTATAAGGACAGGATGGCACAATCGAACTGTCCTATATCAATACCTGTATTCTTACTGTTCAACAGGTATAGTCTTTACCGACTTTATATTATAATATTCCGACGTCTTTTCCAGCATTATGACCACACGCTTTGACGGAGCGGATTTTCCGCTGTCCCATGACGGCGACGGCTTATAGCAGTCCGCATAGACCATGTAAGACGAATCTGTATCCGAGATATCCGTAACTACAGGATAGAACGTACTAAGATCGGTATTTCCCGAAAGCACATACTGCTTGTTCTTTTTTTCGTAGGCTACCTTTATATCGTCAAAGCCAGAATCCTCATGCTTTACTTTAATATCCTCGCCGAAAAGCTTTTCCACAACATAAGTTATCTGATCCTGCGGAATAAGATAATTTCCCGATTCCTCATCCAAAAAAACATTCTTGTTTCCGTTTATTATGATTTCCCAAACGGATATATTGATAAGCTGTTTATTGGAGATATTGGCAGCATTTTCAAAATCCTCCGTATTCGTGACTATCAGCGGATAGATAACCGATTGAAGCTCTTCCTTCAATTCGCCGTTTGAACCCGTTATCGAATTCTTATTATTCTCATACTTCTTTATTCCGTTATCGACAATATTTCCTATCCCCACAACAGCAAATGCGCCGAATGCGGCAAGAAGCACTATTTTGATGATTATTTTGAAAACAGATGATATCCTGAACCTTGGAATATCTCCTTTCTGCGCATCGTTTTCCGAATCCATAAAAAGATTGAAATCGCTTTGAGTATTTTTTATACCGCCGTTTCTGTCTGCCGAAAAATCAATGCTATGATCTTCTTCATCGGGATAATCGTCGTCATAATAATCATCTTCGTACCCGTCATAGTCCTCTTCGGGCGTATTATCATGATCCTCCGCAGTATTTTCCGCGTAATTGTCCTGTTCATACGCAGCATCTTCTTCATAATGATCGGATTCGCCCTCATATACGGCATCGTCCTGCGCGTTGTCTTCGGGCTCGGTATATTGCTGTTCTTCGGAAACACTATCCCCCGGATTATACACCTTTACGTCGTCGTCATCTTCCTCATCAGGATATTCTTCGTCCGACTGATAATATTCTTCATACTCATCGTCATATCGATCATAAGCATTATTCCCGTCAGATCCCGTCTGCTCTTCCGTATTATCAGGCACAGCTGCTCCGATATAAGGCTCGGGCTCATTTCGGGAGATCTCTTCTCCGAACTTGTCTGCCGTATAAGACTCTTTTTCAATATACGGCTGTTCGGGTTCGGATCTCGGAATACTTTTTCCTTCATAATACTGCTCATCGTCCTGAACATCGTCGGAAGGAAATTCACGCAGAAGATCGTCTATTATGGCGTCCGTTTCCGTTTTTTCCCTCATGGGCGTATAGCTCCATTTACTCTTTTTTTCAAGAAGCTCCGCGTCGATCTCGTCAAGTATGTCCACCGATATCACCTCCGTAATTATAAGAACCTGTCTTCACAAGCGTATATGCACGTCTTTTGGGCAAATTTTGTTGAATACTGCGTTAAAAAATTCTTGAAATACGTCGGTATGTCTGCGAATTTTTGCCTTGTCTTCATCAAAATTATGTTCAAAATCCGCACACATATCTTGTGAAGACAGGTTCTAAATTTTTGACGTTTAGTTTATCTTATCTGTCCGTTTCCGTTTATAAGATATTTCACTGTTGTAAGCTCATTCAGTCCCATAGGACCCCTCGCATGAAGCTTCTGTGTCGATATTCCTATTTCCGCGCCGTAGCCGAATTCTCCGCCGTCCGTAAACCGTGTTGAAGCATTGACATAAACTGCCGCCGCATCTACCATACGCTGAAACTTTTCGGCATTTTCAAGGCTTTTTGTTATTATAGCCTCCGAATGACCTGTGCCGTACTTGTTTATATGCGCTATAGCTTCATCGACAGAGCCGACGACCTTAACGGAAATTATATAATCCAAGAATTCTGTACCGTAATCCGCTTCCGATGCAGGCACAACACGATCGCCGAGTATTTCAGCCGTCCTTTTACAGCCTCTTATCTCAACATTATGCTTGTCGAGTTCAGCCTTTATAACGGGAAGCGCATCTTCGGCGATATCCTCGTGAACAAGCAGGCTTTCCACGGCATTGCATACGGAAGGACGCTGGGTTTTTCCGTTATTTACAATATCCGCAGCCATTGCAATATCCGCGGACGCGTCAACATAAACATGACAATTTCCCGTACCTGTTTCAATAACGGGAACAGTCGCCTGTTTCAGCACAGCCTGTATAAGCCCCGCGCCGCCTCTCGGTATCAGCACATCAAGATATCCGTTCAGCTTCATAAGCTCTCCGGCGGTTTCTCTTGAAGTGTCCTCGACAAGCTGAATAATATCCTCCGGAAGTCCGGCTGACTTTACCGCCTCTCTCATAACATTCGCAAGGCATTTATTTGAATTGAAAGCTTCCTTGCCGCCTCTTAAAATAACGGCGTTTCCTGCTTTAAGACAAAGCGTTGCGGCGTCCACGGTAACATTGGGACGGGATTCAAAAATAATGCCGATAACGCCGAGCGGCACTCTCGTCTTGTATATTTTAAGTCCGTTCGGGCGTACAAATCCGCTGTCTACAGAGCCTATGATATCCTCGGCTTCAACAAGCTTCATAACGGCGGACGAGATTCCCTTTATCCTGTCGGCGTCAAGCATAAGCCTGTCCTGCATGGAATCGCTCATATTATTTTTTACGGCATTTTCAAGGTCGAGTTTATTCTGCTCGATTATCTGCGGAGTTTTTTCGATAAGCGCTTTTGCGATAGCGGTAAGCGCGTTATTTTTAAGATTTGTCTGCGCAGAAGCGATAAAAGGCTCTGCCGCCTTGGCTTTTTGTCCGAGTTCTTCGATATAAGTCATTTTTATTCCTCCGTCAATGTGCTATAAAGACCGTTCCGGTCTGATTATTTTCAAAAAGCTCATAAAGCTTATCGGGATTTTTTCCGTTCATTATTATCATATCTATACCCGCTTCATTGGCGATCTTTGCGGCGTTTATCTTTGTCGCCATTCCGCCCGATCCGAATGCTGTTCCGGCGTCGCCGGCTATTTCTTCGATATGACTGTCTATCTCGGTCACGACCGGTATAAACTTCGCGTCGGGATTCTTATGCGGATCGCCGTCATAAAGCCCGTCGATATCCGACAATATCACCAAAAGATCTGCTCCCGATACCCTTGCGACTATAGCGGAAAGCGAATCGTTCTCTCCTATTTCAAGTTCAAGCTCGTCTATCGCTATCGTGTCGTTTTCATTTACGATAGGGATAGCTCCCATCGAGATAAGCTTTGCGAACGTATTTTCAACATTTTTCAGACGTTCGTTTTCAATATCATTCTTCGTAAGAAGTATCTGCGCCACGGGAATACCGTAATTTCCGAAAAGATCGTCGTAAATATACATAAGCTCGCATTGTCCGACGGCGGCGGCAGCCTGCTTTGAAGGAGTATCGCTCGGTTTTTCGCGGAGTCCGAGCTTTCCTATACCAAGCCCCACAGCTCCCGAGGAAACGATTATAAGCTCCTTTCCGGCGTTCTGAAGATCGGCAAGAACCTTTACCAGATTATTCATCCTTCTTATGTTGAGCCTGCCCGTTTTATGGTGTGTAAGCGTTGAAGTTCCAAGCTTTATTACGATCCTTTTTTTATCCGATACATTTATCATTTTCTATACCTTTCAATTGACCCTGTTCTGCGGTTTTCCGTCAAGCCATGCCCTTATATTCGAGCATACTATGTCAATAAGCCTTGATCTTGTTTCAAGAGACGCCCAAGCCGTATGCGGCGTTATTATACAGTTCGGCGCGTTTTTAAGCGGCGTTGTATCCGACATAGGCTCTTGTTCCAGAACGTCTAAAGCCGCGTATATCCTGCCGCTTTGCAGGGCATACGCCAAATCGGATTCATTGACGATACCGCCCCTTGCCGTATTTATAAGCAGCGCTCCGTCCTTCATAAGCGAAAGATTACGAGCGTTCACCATATTTCCTGTCTTTTCGGTCAGCGGACAATGGATCGTCAGCACGTCGGCGCGGGAAAAAGCTTCTTCAAGCGAAACAAGCTCGTACTCGCAGTTCAGCGGCTGTGTCCTCGTATTTACAATAACATTCATTCCGAATGCGTCCGCTATCCGCGCGACTTTTCTGCCAATGCTTCCGAATCCGACAACGGCAAGAGTTTTTCCGGAAATCTCCTGTGTTTTTATAGGAAATTTTGAAAACGTTTTTGAAGCTATCCAACCGCCGGCCTTCACAAATCTATCATACTCCGATATCCTGCTGAAATGCTCAAGTATGTACGCAAAGGTCTGCTGCGCGACGGCATTTGTCGAATACTCTCCGGCATTGCAGACAACTATCCCTTTTTCGTCAGCCGCTTTTATATCAATATTATTATATCCTGTAGCAAAAAGTCCTATGTATTTTATATCGGGACATCTGTTCATAACCTCGCGGGTTATCATCACCTTATTGCAAAGCACCATTTCGGCGTTTCCTATATATTCAGCCGCCTTATCGTTATCTGTCAGAGGATAACAGCTCACATCTCCGAACTCGCTGAAAATATTATAGTCGATATCACCTGACGTAACGGTAGTCCAGTCAAGAATACATATCCTCATTATTCTTCGCCTTTTTCTTCCGATATGCTTTCAGCGTCGGTTTCGGACATGGATACGCCCTCGTCAGCCTCCGCTTCGCCTTCCGCAAGAACTTTTCTGTTATGCTTTTCGACGATCGCCAATACAAGCGCGATCAGTATAAGCCCCAGTTCGATCATACCCGCACCGAAAAACAATGTCTTGGAATCGTTTGTGTAAATAAGCATGGTGCATGCCACAGCGGCAGCCAGAACAAGCTCATATTTATACTTGGTTCTTACAAACTGAATTATAAAAAACAAAAAAGCGATCACAACAAAAATTATATGTGCCGAAAGCGGCAGCGGAAAAACATTACTACTCATCATATACTCTCCAATCTATATTCGCATAGACAACACCGCAGAAAGATTCTTAACTGCGCATCATCATGATCTCTGTGCGGTATTATCTATAATAAAGTATATCATATCAAATTTAAGCTGTCAAGCAATATTATCCTCAAAACACGCAATTCAATTTTTGAGAAGCTTGTGAGGGACGCTGTCCCCCTAACCCCCTGCCAAAGGGAACAAGTTCCCTTTGGAAACCCAATGATTTTTTGAAATACTGCCCTTTGGGCAGTATTTCAAAAAATGTGGGTAACCACATAGAACGTTCTTGGCAAAGGTCGGGAGATAAAGCACCTTAAAATTCTGAAAATTGATTTCATTGCAAAACATAGTGCTGAACGCAAAAAGTGCCGTTTACAGTCCCCGACTATAAAGATAGTCACTATTTTTCGCTTCTGCGACTCACAGCGTATGCTGTGCCGGAGCGGAAGCTTGATTTTCTTTGGTTCATTTCTTGCATCAAGGCAAGAAATGAACATATAAGTATTTTAAGGCGACGCTTTCATAAGGCGTACCTGAAATCAGGTCATTTATTCTTTCCATGCATTGCCTCATGTTCTTTTTTCAGCTCGTCGATAAGCCTGTATATTTCCCAATATCTATTTACAGGCGTTACAGTACATTTCAGATCTATAATGATACTTTTCGCTCTCATAGCGCTTAAAAGCCTGTCGATAGTCATACTTTTCAACCCCGACATCACCAGTACCTCGCACTCAGGCTGTTCGTTCGGAATAACGCCCGTCTGCTCCGCCTTATCAAGCCCCACGGCAACGCCGAGCTTTTCGCCCGCGTACTCTTTGCCGATAAAGCTTATATCCGTACTTATTTCCTTTGCAACCTCTGAAAGAGCGTCCTTTTTACTGTCTAAAATACAATAACCGACAAGCTTCGGCGGTATGTTCTCTTTTAGTTTTATCCTCGATTTCATTTTATTATTTCTCCGTATTTTCATTAAAAAACTTTTTCCCGACAGTTTGTAAAGTTGGAATCAAACTGCCGGGAAAAGCATAATTATAAAATTAGATTTTCGAATATCCATAACTGTTTATGATAGCGTCGATCTTCTGATTAGATTTGCACATCTCACATTTTTCAAACGCTACCGATTCATAATTCGGAATATCGTCGGACGTAAAAACAGTATTTATCTTTATTCCGTTATATTCCTCTATCGCGCTGAATATTGATGAAATACCCGCAAGCTTGCCGTTATAATATTGCAGACAAGCAACTGAACGGCTTATAGTTTTTCCTGTCGAAGCCGAAGATATAAGCAGGATTATCTGCTTTCCGAATATCTCCTTCTGGAGATTGTCACGGAAGATAAGCTGACTGTTCGCGTTTGTTTCCGGAGTTATAACGCTTATATCCTTTCCGCTGTTTATCGAAGCATGTCCCTGTCTTGAAAGCTCTCTTGCGAGAAACGCTCCGATCATTTCTGTACCCTCAAGGCATATTATAGTATCGACATAAGTGTTTGAAATATACGCTTTCGCAAGTTCTGCCGCCGTTTCTCTCGCAGCTCTGTGGTGAGTTTTAACGCCCGTCAGATCCACATAATAATTTACATGAGAGTGGTTCGTTGCAAAATGTCCCGGAATAACGCCTATTTTTATACGCTTATTTACCGATGAAGCTATTTCACGTTCTCTTGTTTCCATTAATTTGTTACCTCCGGATCTTAATTAAAGCAATTTTTACACAAAAATTCTCAATGTAAACTTGCCGTTTCTATATTATCTTAAACATATTATAACATTTAATCTATAATTTGTCAATTGTTTTTTAGAAATTTAATAAATATATACAAAAGAATCTGCCTCTATTTAACGCATATTACAATTGATAGAATTTCCATTTACTTTTTCGTGATATTATGCTATTATGAATATAAGAACTTGTCTATTTTTTATATATTGGGAGGAATTATGAAATCTATTGTAAAAAATATAGTAATCATTGCCGAAGCCGCATTTATACTTATACTTATAGCCGCGCTGATATTTACGTGGTACACAGAACCCGAAGCCGTTCCGGCAAGCGCGCCTGCCGCCGAAGCCGAAAACAAGACGCAGACTGTAGACGCGGATTCTGTCAAAGAGCGCGTAACAAAAAACTACTACGAGCTAAGCGGCAAAAAAGTCTTTATGGAGGACAGTACTTTCGGAGAAATATGGATACCCGCGCTTGAAAACGTTCCTGAATTCTCAAAAGATCCGGAGCAGATAAAAAACCGTAACGGAAGAAAATTCTATGTTGAAAATTCAGAGGTAACATCTCTTCTCGGCGTCGATGTTTCTGTGCATCAGGACAATATCGACTGGGTCAAGGTAAAAAATGCCGGGATAGATTTCGCAATAGTAAGGCTTGGATTCAGGGGATACGGCAGCGGCGAGGCTCAGCTCGACGAAAATTACATAGAAAATATCACAGGCGCAAGAGCCGCCGGACTTGACACAGGCGTATACTTTTTCTCACAGGCTATAACCGTTGACGAAGCTATCGAGGAAGCTCAAATGGTTATAAACAGCTTAGACGGTCTTGATGTAAACTATCCCATTGTGTATGACTGGGAGATAATTTATGATGACAGCGCGAGAACCGATAATGTCCCCGTTGACGTTCTGACGGACTGCTGTATCGCGTTCTGCGAGGCTATAAAAGACGCAGGCTATACGCCTATGATATATCAAAACAAAAAAACCACCATGTTCAAGCTTGACCTCGAGCGTCTGACAGACTATGATTTCTGGCTTGCGGAATATAATTCCGAGCCGTCATATTATTATGACTTTTCCATGTGGCAGTATACAAGCGAGGGCTCGGTACCGGGTATCGAGGGAAATGTCGACTTAAATATAAGCTTTAAGGATTATGCTTGATACAGAACGCTCCGCAAAATAAAGTTTAGGTCAAGCCTTTTCAAAGGCTTGCGGATTCCAAAGGCAGAGCCTTTGGTCGCTCTCCGCAGAGAGCGAAATTCCTTGCCGTAGGGCGCTCCGCAAGGGGTGAGCCGTTAAGAAAACAATCCTGTGGATTGTTTTTAGGCGAGGGGACGCCCTGCAAGAGAGGGCGTCCCCTTAAAATACTTATATGTTCATTTCTTGCCTTGATGCAAGAAACGAACCAAAGAAAATCAAGCTTCCGCTCCGGCACAGCTACGCTGTGAGTCGCGAAAGCAAAAAATAAATGACTATCTTTATAGTCGGGGACTGTAAATGATAAATTTTACCATTCAGCAAATATGGTTTACAATTTATAGTTCAAATAAATATCTCCCGGCAAAGCCGGGGGATATTTATTATTTAAAATATTTTATGCCGTTTTCAAATATCCTTTGATTTTTGATACCGGGAACATTTTTGCATACGTCAAAGCCGATACGCTCGCTATGTCCCATTTTACCGAGTATGCGTCCGTCGGGAGATGTAATTCCCTCTATCGCATCCATGGAAGTATTGGGATTGTATCTTATGTCCATAGACGGTTTGCCGTACTGATCGACGTACTGTGTCGCGATCTGCCCGTTATTCGCAAGCTTTACGATAAGCGACTGCGGAGCGACAAATCTACCCTCGCCGTGCGAGATCGGGATAGTGTGGATATCCCCCACATTACTGTCCGCAAGCCACGGCGACTTATTTGACGCTATTCTCGTATTTACCATCATCGACTGATGTCTTGCGATAGTATTGAATGTAAGCGTGGGCGACTCGTCCGTCATATCCGTGATCTCTCCGAACGGCACAAGTCCAAGCTTGATAAGCGCCTGAAAACCGTTGCAGATACCGAGCATAAGACCATCGCGCTTTTTCAGAAGCTCGTGTACAGCGTCTTTGATCTTTGGATTTCTGAAAAACGCGGTAATGAACTTTCCGCTTCCTTCCGGTTCGTCGCCGCCGCTGAATCCGCCGGGGAGCATTATGATCTGCGACTGCGAGATAAGTCTTGCGGCTTCGTCGACCGATTGCTCTATATCCGACGCGCTAAGATTTCTGACTACCATTATTTCGGGATCGCCGCCTGCTCTTTCAAAGGCTCTCGCTGCGTCGTATTCACAATTTGTTCCGGGAAATACGGGTATAAATATTCTCGGCTTTGCCGCCTTGATCGTTGGGAACGCTCTCTTTTTAGCGTCAAATTCGTATGATTCGACAGCCGAAAGAACAGTCTTTATTCTGCACGGGAAAACAGGTTCGAGCTTATATTCCCATGTTTTTTGCAGCGAATCGAGCGAAAGCGTATAATCCTTCGCAAAGATATTATATACCTCCATTGTCCTGCCGATAACATTTTCGTTTTCTTCCGCTTTGCCTTCAAGTTCGATTATAAACGATCCGTAATGCGGCATGAACAGCTCGTTCTCGTCAAGCTTCTTTGCAAATTCAAATCCGATCCTGTTGCCGAAGCACATTTTGGCGATACCCTCGGCGATACCTCCGCCTGAAACCGTCCAGACAGCTTTTGCTCTTCCCGATTCGATCATCGACTCCACCTGCTTAAAGCATGCCTTTACACTATCGAATACCGGAAGTCCGTTTTCGTCATATTCCGGAGAAACCGCAATAACCGTATCGTCCGTATTTTTAAATTCGGGGGAAACTATCTTTTCACTCGAAGCCGTCGATACGGCAAAAGACACAAGCGTAGGCGGCACGTCTATATTTTCAAACGTACCCGACATCGAATCCTTTCCGCCGATAGCTCCGCAGCCCATTTCAAGCTGCGCCTTGAACGCTCCGAGAAGCGCGGCAAGCGGCTTGCCCCATCTTTCGGGCTTACCCTGCGTTCTTTCAAAATATTCCTGGAAAGTCAGCCAACAATGATCCGCTTTTCCTCCTGCCGCGACCACCTTTGCTATCGACTCGATAACGGCGAGAACCGCGCCGTGATAAGGACTCTTTTCACTGATAAACGGATTATATCCCCAGCCCATAACAGAGCATGTATCCGTCTGACCATGAAGTACGGGTATTTTCGCCGCCATTGCCTGAGTCGGCGTAAGCTGATATTTTCCGCCGAACGGCATAAGCACCGTTGAGGCGCCGATAGTCGAGTCGAATTTTTCAACAAGACCCTTCTGCGAGCAGACGTTGAGGTTTGCCATAAGAGCGTCCCAGCCCTCCGGATCATCGGTATATCCGCATATCAGCTTTGTTTCGGGTCTTTCGATAGTTATATCCGTATATTTAGGCGCGCCGTTGGAATTTAAAAATTCTCTCGAAAGGTCAACTATGGTAACGCCGTTCCAGTTCATTTTCAGACGCGGTTCTTCAACTACGTCGGCAACCACGGTCGCTTCAAGATTTTCTTTAGCGGCTTCCGAAAGGAATTTTTCAGTATCTTCCTTAGCTATAACAACAGCCATTCTCTCCTGCGATTCCGAAATAGCGATCTCCGTACCGTCAAGTCCCTCATATTTTTTCGGAACGGCATTGAGGTCTATAACAAGACCGTCCGTCAGCTCGCCTATGGCAACTGAAACTCCGCCCGCGCCGAAGTCGTTGCAGCGCTTTATCATTTTTGTAACGTCGGGATTTCTGAAAAGACGCTGGAGCTTTCTTTCCTCGGGCGGATTTCCCTTTTGTACCTCAGCACCGCAATGCTCAAGCGATTCGAGCGTATGGGATTTGGAAGATCCGGTAGCTCCGCCGCAGCCGTCGCGTCCCGTCTTTCCTCCGAGAAGCACAACGATATCGCCCGGCTGAGGAGCTTCGCGCCTGATATTTTCAGCCGGAGCCGCGCCTACGACAGCGCCTATTTCAAGTCTTTTCGCAACGTATCCGGGATGATATATTTCAGATACATGCCCCGTCGCAAGACCTATCTGATTGCCGTACGAGCTATAGCCGTTTGCCGCGCCGAGCGTTATCTTCCTCTGCGGAAGCTTTCCGTTGACAGTATCCTCGACCGGCACAAGCGGATTCGCCGCACCTGTCACTCTCATCGCCTGATATACATAAGAGCGTCCCGAAAGCGGATCTCTGATAGCGCCGCCCAGACATGTCGCCGCGCCGCCGAACGGTTCGATCTCCGTCGGGTGATTGTGCGTTTCATTTTTGAACATCAATATCCAGTCTTCTTCTTTATTATCGATATTGACCTTTATTTTGACCGAGCATGCGTTTATCTCTTCGCTTTCGTCAAGATCGTTAAGCTTACCGTCGGCTTTGAGCTTTCTTACCGCTATCGTCGCAAGATCCATAAGCGTCAGCGGCTTTTCCTCACATCCAAGCTCCGCCCTTACCTTTATGTATTCCTCGTAGGTATCTTTGATGTAATCGGTCTTGATATCCACATTTTCAATGTTTGTTGAGAACGTCGTGTGACGGCAATGGTCAGACCAGTATGTGTCTATCATTCTTATTTCGGTTATAGTCGGGTCGCGTTTTTCGGTATCCTTGAAATACGACTGACAGAATTTGATGTCGTCAAAATCCATTGCAAGCCCGAATTCCTTGATGAAAGCGTTAAGCCCCTTGTCGTTTAAGCGGATAAAATTTTCAAGGATCTCGACAGTTTCGGGGATATCGTAATTCGTATCGAGATCTTCCACAATATCGAGAGAAGCTTCCCTGCTTTCAACGGGATTTATAAGATACGATTTTATTTTTTCAAATTCCTCGTCGGTTATGCCGCCGTCGATTATGTATATCCTCGCGTTTCTGACACGGCAGCGGTCTTTCTGCGTAAGTATCTGAATACACTGCTCGCAGCTGTCTGCGCGCTGGTCAAATTGTCCGGGAAGATACTCGACGGCAAAAACCCTTTCGTTGTTTATAAGCACGGGAAATTCGCTGTAAATAACGTCGACAGCAGGCTCTGAAAACACCGTATTCACGGACATTTCAAAATCCTCCTCGCTGAGCCTGTCCGCGTCGTATCTGTTTAAGATCCTCACATTGTTAAGATTGACCCTGAGCGCAGTTCTGATATCGCTCATAACAGAATTTGCTTCAACCGCAAATTCCGGTTTTTTTTCAACATAAATTCGGAATACTGACATTGCTTTCTCCATTCTCCGCTTAGAATCGCGGTATTCAACAAAATTTGCCAAAAAGACGTGTACATACGCTTGTGAAGACGGGTTCTGATTTACCTGATGATCTTTCCGATACAGCAGTCATCATCACTCCTTTTTATTTTAACATAAAAAATCATTCTTCGCAAACTTTTTTCAAATTTTTTTGCAGGAATTTTTATTAAAGTGTAATCCGGCGCATATCCCTGATGAAAATCGGGAGAGCTTTCACGTTCAAACAGCACGGGAACGGTCTTTCCGACCTGTCTTTTCAAATATTCCCTCTGCATTTTTTTTCCGAGTGCTTTCATTCTGTCGGCGCGTTCGTGCTTGATATCCTTGGGTATCTGCGGCATTTGAGCGGCGATAGTACCTTTTCTGGGGGAATATTGAAAAACATGAATTTTTGCAAAGCCGACCTTTTCGGCAAATGCAAGGGATTCTTCAAAGTCCTCGTCGGATTCTTGAGGAAAGCCGACCATAATATCTGTAGTGATAGAGCAGTCGGGAAAGACTTTTCTGATTTTAGAAACAAGATTAAGATATTCTTCCGGCGTGTATTTTCTGTGCATCGATCCAAGAGTTCTGCGGCAGCCGCTTTGCAGCGAAAGATGAAACTGCGGACAAAACTGCGGCAGCTTTGATAATCTCAAAAGATCCTCGTTCGATACCATTTCAGGTTCGAGAGAGCCGAGACGCACTCTTTCCACACCTGTTATCCTACAGCATTCCTCAACCGCGTCAATAAGCCGCGATCCGAATTCCTTTCCATAGAATGCAAGATTTATTCCCACAAGTACGATCTCCTTATGACCGTTTTCCGCAAGAGCTTTTACTTCTTCTCTTATATCGCCGAGCGGCTTTGAACGGCAGCGTCCTCTTGCGTATGGAATAATGCAGTATGAGCAGAACCGGTTGCAGCCGTCCTGTATCTTGACAAACGCTCTTGTTTTGTCGTTGAATTCGCCGCAGGTTATTTTTTCAAACTCGTCATCCCTGCCGTATTGAGCTATATCGACAAGTCTTTGTCTGTTTTCAAGAAATCCGGTCACAAGTTCGGGCAATGAATTCCTGTCTTTAGTGCCCGTTACAATATCCGCTTCGGGGACTTTCTTATAAAAAGTTTCGGGGGACGCCTGCGGCATACAGCCTGTAAATACTATTACCGCGTCAGGATTATCCTTTCTGTGTTTTCTGAGCGAATAAAGACATTTACTGTCGCCCGAAGCGGTGACTGTGCAGGAATTTATCAATATCACATCGGCGTTTTCCGCTTTGTCGGAAATATCATATCCTCTTTCTGAAAATATCTTTTTGACGCACTCTGTTTCATATTGATTTACCTTGCAGCCGAAGCTTTCAAAATAAGCTTTCATTCAAATTCTCCTTTGGTGTACATTTATAACAATTTTAAACATTGTTTCTTGTATAAAGCTGACAAACAATCAGGTTAAATAAAATATTGGCGTATTTGTCCTATTACATTATACTAAATTTACGAAAATATTGCAATCGTCTTGACTTTGCGGCAAGAAAGTGCTATGATGTATATAGCGGAAGGGAAAAGAAAGATTCCGCTGTAGCAAATGTGTGGTTTAGAAGAAAAAAACAGAAATGGACATGAAGTATATGTCCGGAAAGATATCAAGGAGGTATTTTTATGTTAAACTACAAGATTTCTCTGCCTGCGATCAATGATGTTAAGGAATTTGTTAATATTTTGATGAAGTATGATTTTGATGTGGATCTCGTATCCGGAAGATATGCCGTTGACGCAAAGTCGATCATGGGTATATTCAGTCTTGATCTTTCAAAGCCTATCGAGCTTAACGCTCACACAGACGAGCCGGGCAATCTTGAAACCGATCTTGCAAAGTACATAGTAAGATAATTTATCTTAATAAACACCGTCGGGAAATCGGCGGTGTTAGTTTTTATAAAAGCATGTTTTAAGGCAACACCGTACAAAGACCGTATGACGGCTTTGTACGGTGTTTTTGTTTTAGAAGCATCCACATAGGCTCTTAAAACGAAAAATCGGCGCAGATCCGAACATTTACAAAAAGGTTACAAAAATTTCTTATTTGCATATTATAATACAAGAAAAGGACGTTTTGAAATATTTGTAGGAGGTGAAAATAAGAACAGACGTATATACGAACCTAAAAGGAGATATGAGTATGAAAAATAAGATTATTTGCCTTTTTAACGTAAAGAGTATGGTTACACTTTTGCTGACGTTGGTTTTCGCTCTGCTTTCCTTAAAAGATAAAATATCGGGAGAGCAGTTTTTGGTAATATTTACAACTATAATAGCGTTTTATTTCGGAAGTCAGCATGATAAAGGAGGATCTGATTGATATGGCAAAAAAAGTATTTATAGGTGTCGGACACGGCGGCTCTGATTCGGGAGCTGTGAAATATATCGTCGAAAAGGAGTACACCCTTAAAACGGCAATGGCAGCAGCAGAATATCTTAAGGAATACGGCGTTGAGTATAAGCTTTCGAGAACTGCCGACATCGATACCGACATGAATTCCAAAGTGAAAATGTGCAATGATTATAATCCCGACCTTGTTGCAGACGTCCACTTTAACGCCGGCGGCGGAGAAGGCTTTGAGGTTTACCGCAGCATTGTCGGCGGCGTATCAAAAACGCTTGCCGAAAACATTGAATCGCAGGTCAAAAAGCTTATGAAAAGCCGCGGCGTCAAGACAAAGCTTGGCTCGGACGGTTCTGATTATTTTGCGATAATCCGCGAAACAAAAGCGCCTGCCGTTCTGCTCGAGGGAGGATTCGTTGACAGCAGCACAGACAGCGAATTTATAAAATCGAATTACAAAAAGCTTGCCAAAGCTTATGCCGACGGAATAGCCCAAACGCTCGGCGTTGTGAAAGATCCCGACAAGCCTGATGCGAAAGTTCTTGACAAATCGGGGTATAAAAAAGGCGACAGCACTATCGGCGTCCTGTCAATGAAAGAGCTTCTTCTTATCGCAAAAAAACTTGGCATAAACAAGTACGGCGTTAATAAGGACGGCGTTTTCGGGGACGGAACTCAAAAAAGCGTCAATTATCTGCTCGAAAGTTGGGGTTACAGCCAGAACGGTATAGCGGGAAGTAATTTCATAAAAAAACTGCACAGCGAGATAGATGAAAGGATGAAGTAAAAAATGTTTTATATCGACAAATACGGAGGTATTCACATAAACCGTGGGGACTCGGCGAATATAACCACTTTTCCCGAGAGGCTGCTTGCCGACGGAACAGCCGAGCCGATAACCTTAACAGGCACAGCTTGTATTGTTTTCACCGTAAAGTCGAGGTATAACGGGAACGTTCTCATAAAAAAAACGCTTACTGCTTCCGACTATATCGGCAATGAGCTGATACTTGAAATTTCATCAGACGAAACGGACGCAGATCCGTACGGCTATGACTACAGCTTTGTGTATATGCCCGACTCCGAAAGCAATGATAAGGCGTATACCTACGCCCAAGGCGAGTTTGAGATAATCTGCTCTGCCGAAAGAGCGGCGAAAGCGCAGAATGATTGATATTTAAAAAGTTTTTGGGGAGACTCTGTCCCCTGACTTTCTGCCATATTGGGGGACTCTGTCCCCCAAACCCCCTGCCAAAGGAAATGATTTCCTTTGGAATCCTCATGATTTTTAGTAATACTTCCCACAAAGGGAAGTATTACTAAAAATAAAAGTACCCATACAGAACATTCTTGGCAAAGGTCAGGAGATAAAGCACCTCAAAATTCTGAAAATGAATTTCATCATAGATTATAATTGCTGAATGGTAAAATTTATCATTTAGAAGCTGTGTTCATAGAAAATTTATGTGGATTTTCGAGCATAATTTTTCTGATAACAAGGCAATTTTTTGCAGGCATACTTGCGTATGGCAAAGAAAATTAACGAAGTTATCGGAAAAATTTGCCGAAAAGACGTGTGAAGTTTCTATGAACGCAACTTCTATAGTCCCCGACTCACTATCTCTCGCTTTCGCGACTCACAGCGTATGCTGTGCCGGAGCGGAAGCTTGATTTTCTTTGGTTCGTTTCTTGCATCAAGACAAGAAATGAACATATTACAAAATTTAAAAAAATGAATTGCTTAAAGGCATAAAAAGGTTGAAAATCAATTCAAAGTGTGGTATAATATAAATGCCAAACAAATCTTAATAATAGAAAAGGAACAATTTCCAAAGGGATATTGTAATATTTTGCTACCCGAATTAAACTTGGTAAAAGCGCAACTTGGGTAGCATAGGGTATCCCTTTTCTATTTAGGATTTGTTTGGCGACAATCGGAGTTGCGTTTTTCGGTGCGTTGACTTCGGTTGGCGCACTTTTTGTATATACAAACATATTTGACAGCGGAGGTAAAAATGAACATTAAAGAAAAAATATCAAAAAAATATCGTTATAGGAGCATTAGCATTGTTAATCGTGGCGGTGGGAATTACGATAGGAGTTATTGCAAGTAATTCTGATGAACAGTCTGTCAATACTTCGGTTGTGGAAACACAGCCGACTACGGAAGCAGTCACAACAACGGCAGTTACTGCAACGACTGCTAAGGCTGCTGCAACATCAGTTACGACTACGACCACGACAGTCAAGACCACAAAGAAAACCGAAAAGAAGAAAGACGAAGATAATAAGACCGAGGTATCGAGCAGCGACAATAGCAATGATGACTATAGTTACGATGAATCTGCATACGAGTACGAAGAACCTGTTTATGAAGAACCGGTTCAGCAGGAAACACCAATGCAAGAAGAACCTGCTCCTGAACCCGAGGAAGAATACAAGGAAGAACCGGTAACTTCAGATTATTCCCCCGGAACAATTTTATCATATAATCCATATTGTGATTATTGTTATGAAATAACATTGCATGATGATAATTCAGTTGGAGGAGGTCTATGCAGTATTTTTATGCAAGGATCTCAAGAAGGAATAAATGCAGCAGCACAATTAATTTACGATACTTATGCAGGTACATTTGAAGGGTCAATCACATATTACGTTTATATGGGATATTAATTTTTTTAACAACTATTTTAACAACTATAAAATACTATAAAAAGCACCTCAAAGGGTGCTTTTTTACCGCTTTCTGTAATTTTCTCCTTGACTCATACCGCAGTCGGTACAGCCCGAGCAGTTTCCTCCGCAGGACGGTCTGCCCGATTTTTTATCCTTATAAATTTTCCTTACGGCAAGCAGCATTGCCGCCGAAAGAATGACCGAAACGACTATAGTCCCGATATTATCCGCAAGAAATCCAAGCATGGATATACCCCTTTCAAAGCTTTCTCTTATTTGTCCTCAAGATCCTTTAACGCTCTTATCTCCTCGCGGTTAAGCTTTATTTCGGAATCCTTTATTATCGTAACCTCATCGCGGTTTACATAAACAGGCACATCGCTCTTTTCGGGATTTATTTTAAGTCTTCCCGTTATGAGATTGACTTCCTCGACATATCCTCTGCACTCCGGAGTCTTTACAAATGCGCCCACCTTAGGCGTTATTTTCAGAAGCTCATCGTAAGCTGCCTGTTCATTTTTAAGGCAGCACATAAGACGTCCGCATGTGCCCGAAATTTTTGTCGGATTGAGTGAAAGCCCCTGTTCCTTTGCCATTTTTATGGAAACGGGCTGAAAATCTCCCATATAGCTCTTGCAGCAAAATTCACGTCCGCAAATACCGAGTCCGCCCAGAACCTTCGCTTCATCTCTTACGCCTATCTGTCTGAGTTCTATCCTTGTCTTGAAAACGGCAGCAAGATCCTTTACAAGCTCGCGGAAATCTACTCTGTTTTCAGCGGTAAAATAGAACAGTATCTTATTATTATCGAATGTGCATTCAACATCTATAAGATTCATTTTAAGTTTTCTGAAAGCGATTTTTTCCTCGCATATCTTAAACGCTTCCTGTTCCTTTTTCTTGTTTTTCGCCACAACAGCCATATCGTCCTTGTTTGCTTTTCTGATAACGTCCTTGAGCGGCGAAACTATCTGCGAATCGTCGACTGTTTTGTTTCCGATGACAACTTCGCCGCACTCTGTACCTCTTGCCGTTTCGACAATCGCTTTGTCGCCGGCTTTGAACTGGATTTTTTTGGGGGAAAAGTAATATACCTTTCCTCCTTCTCTAAAACGAACTCCGATTATTTCAATCATTATTTACCTCATTATAAATTCATTATTTCTCCGCACAGACCCGCCGTTATAAGCGCCTGACTGACATTTGCCCTGTAATCCGACGCCGCCTTTTCCAAAGACTCGTGTATCTTACCGGCAGACGCCGCGGAAATTCTTTGTCCGAGCTTTAAAGCCTCTTTCGGACAGCAGCCTATGCATTTATCCGTACCGGTTATTTTTGAAGCCGCCGCGTCCCTTATCGTTCTGTCAAGCATTTCAAGAAAAATACCGGCATTCGCTCTGTCGCCGAGTACAGATGACGAAAAGACTTTCAAAAGCTCATATTCATCTCTGTTAATTATACTATCTGCGGCGTTTTTTGTCAACTGTACAATTTTTTGTAAATCTTCATTTTCAAGGAAATCCACGCACATTCCTATATTTCCATGAAAGACGCTCATTGCCCTTTTTATGCTCTCACTGTCGTAGCCTTTAAGCGCAAGAGCCGCCGAGCATTCGTCCTCGCTGCATTCAGTCACGCCGAGCGATACCGCTCTCGAAATAATAGTTGTAAGAAACGAATCCTTTGAAACAGCAGTAAAAATATAATAGGCATGATCGGGCGGTTCTTCTATAAGCTTCAAAAGCGAGTTCTGCGCAGGTATCTGAATATTATCGGCGTCTGCGAAAAGATATACTTTTCTGTCGCCGTTGTTCGGAGCTATAATGGAATCGGAACAAATATCGCGGCATACTGCGACGGAATATGTTTTAAGCTTACCCGACTGTTCAGGAAATATCAGATCCGGGTGTATACCCTTATCTATATTACGGCAGGAGCGGCAGTTATTACAAGGTGCGGTACTTCCCGTTTCGCAGAGAAGAGTTTTCGCCATGTAAAGAGCGGCTGCCTTTTTGCCAAGACCTTTTTCGCCGTATATTATAAAACTGTGAGGCAGCCTTCCGCTTTTCATCATTGACTCAAAGGCGGTCTTAAAAAATTTATTTCCGTATATTTCATTATTCATATTTTTTACCTGTTAAGATATTATAAGTATGGCTATTGAATGTTACAAATGATATGTTCATTTCTTGCCTTGATGCAAGAAACGAACCAAAGAAAATCAAACTTCCGCTCCGGCACAGCTTATGCTGTGAGTCACGAAAGCAAAAAATAGTGACTGTATTTATAGTCGGGGATTGTAAATGCTAAACTTCACCATTCAGCAATTATGGTATAATCGTCCGATATGCAGGCAGCAAATCTTTGATTTGCGAATCTGCAAGGACTTTAAATAAAAAATAATAAGCGTTTACGCTTATTATATCATAAAATCTATGATTTTTGATATAATTGTCCGATATGCAGGGAGCAAATCTTAGATTTGCGTATCTGCAAGAACTTTTGATAAAAGATAATAAGCGTTTACGCTTATTATATCATAAATCAGCGACATTTTCAACCCATTTTAAAATCATAATTTACATCTTATTTCAGGCTTATAACGCTTGCTGTCAAATTTGGACTATGCATTACCAAGAATATTGGCAAAGGTATATTTTTATATTTACCGTCATTTCGCACAAATTTTATTAACAGTTTGTTCCACAAACATGATAAATTATCTATTGAAATATTTGAAATTATATGGTATAATAAATGTAAACGTTTAAGTGCTACCTGAAATATTTATAAGGAGGAATCTATTATGAAAAAGAAATTCAGTTCGCTGCTTACTGCGGCTGTTATCGGAATTTCAAGCATGACAGGCACTTTTGTCTCCCTTGAAGCTGATGAATTTACAGTCGAAGCAGCCGCAGCCTATCCGGTTCAGGAATTCAGACTTGGCATGGCAGATACTGACAATAATGTTGCTACTGACGGAAGTTCTATTGTTCCAACTGTTCAAACAGGAACAAATAATGAAAAGTGGTCACTCAACTATGTAAGCAAAGGCGTTTATGAAATCGTAAGCTCTGACAGCGGTAAAATTCTTACGGCAAATGGGACGGGCGTTTCTCTTGCAGCGGATTCAGACGGAGCTAATCAGCGTTGGAAGATAGAGGGCGTTCAGAAAGATTTTGAAGGTTACTATCTTTATTATAAAATCACGAGCAACGCTGATTCTACCAAAGCTCTTACTTATACCGACGGCGCAGGCTTCAGCCTTTCAAGCTATTCCGGCGGTGAATATCAGAAATACAAACTCAATCTTGACGGACTCGAGGGATATGCCGCAAACGCTATGACTTCTTCCGGCGAAAAGGCAGGTACTATCGGCGGACTTCTGGGCGAAACCGTTTATGTAAGTACCGTTGAAGATATGGTAAGTGCAATGAAAAGAACAGATCCGCTTACTATAGTCGTCAGCGCCAATCTTGATTTTAAAGACTGGTCAAAAATGGATCAGAAAATCGAAGACGATAAAACTATCGTAGGTTCATACTCTGCAAATAATCTTTATGATCTTCAATGGAGAACCGATGACTTTTACGGTGACGCTTCAATACCGCCCAGCAATAACATCGTTATCCGTAATATCAGCGTAACAAGCCGTACTCTTAACGGCAAGGTTATGATTCAGGTATATTCGTCAAGAAACGTGTGGTTCGATCACTGTACATTCAATAATACCCTTGATTATGACCGAACAGGCAACGGTTTAGATGAGGTAGGAAAGTTTATATGGATAAATACTCCGTCAATGGGTTGGACAGACGACGCTTATAACGGAATAAGTCCCGACTACATTACCATTTCTTATTGCTCGTTCAATAGTCGTTACTGGACAGTTGCTTACGGTACGCAGAATACAGAAACAACCAGATGCCGTACTACTTTGCTTTACAACAGTTGGACGCATTGCGTAAGACGTACTCCGCAAATAGGAAACGGTACAGGTCATATTTATAACAATTATTTTGAGGGATATGACAGCGGAAACGGAAGCGGCACGGCGCAGATTATTGGCGGCGACGGTTCAAATATGGTAAGTGAAAATAACCGTTTCCAGTCATTTACTCAAGGTCAGGCGTTAAGCATGGGCGGCGGTTCTGATCCGGCACGTGACAGCGGTTCATATCTTGCTTCAAGCAGCTCTGCAACTCCGGCTAAAATTTCATTCAGTCCAAAGACTGCAAGTACGCTTTATCCAAACAAAACAAATTACGGGTATTCGCTTCTTTATGCATATCAGGCTAACGGTAACGACACAAAGAAATTTACTCAGACCTATGCAGGCTGTTTCAATAGTAAGAGCAAGATCAAATATATAACAGATTCGGATATGTCAGGTTGGATTCAGACAAAATATGCTTCTCCATTCCTGAAACATGTCGAGCTTGCCGCTGTTTCAGCAGTTCCCGCAACCTTTGACAACGGTTCTACATACAGAATAAAAAATGTAAATTCA
>JAMPFN010000035.1 GCA_023664445.1 Clostridium sp.
TCTTAAAATTTTCTTGAACATAGAAATTCGCTCCTTTGCAATATGTATACAAAATGAATAACATATACGTTTTTATTATAGCACTTTTATTTTTGAATTTCAACATTTTTTTGAAAAAAATTATGCGAAAAATTGGCTGTACCAAACAATTTCCCACATTTTGTTTATAAATATTGAAATGCACTTGTCAGGAGGAAACAAACACGATGCTCCGGAAGGAGGCACGTTATGCGAATGTAAAAGTTGTTATTATACCTGTGAGATTTACCGAGCAATCATAGTCCGCTGACTGCGTTCAAGCGTATTTATCCTGCCATTAAACACCGCTTTCAAGAATATCTATCAGCCAAATGCCCTTATCTTCCGGTTGGTGAACATTCGGAATATTCGTCCGGTAACAGCGTTTTCTGTTCTGTGCCGATACCAAAGCCGAGTTGATCATGATAGGATCTACATCAAGCATTTTTGAGATTTCTCCCTTAATATTCTGATGAATGGAATAGTTATTCTCATAAAGAAAATATCTGCACTCCGATTCTTCCAATGCCCTGACGTACTCCATAAACAACTTGAAGCCTTCACCGTCTTTTGTAATCTCTCTGTTTTTTCTTGCTACACTCCAATATGTACAAGGCGAACCGCCGAACAGTAAATCGTAACCTTTTAAGTCGGTGATCCGACAGGACATTTTTGCGGTATAATTTTTATGAAAATCATAGCAGAAAAGCCCTCGGTCGGACGTGCAGTCAGTTCGGTGGTCGGGGCAAAAACAACAAAAAAGGGATACATCGAGTGATTGGACTAACGTATTTCACCTTGGGACGCCACGCCCGTGATGGGAGACAGTTATCCATGCTTTCGTTACGACGTTCGATTTTGCAGGTAGAACCAACCTTATGCGCTCGCATCACTCAGTAGGCAGAATAGGTAACGAGGAGACCTGCAAATAAAATTCAAAAGGGAAAATGAAAGTTTCACTTAATTTTCACATAACGGTCGTACATCAGCGGATATAAGGCTATAACCTCACCCTTGCCGTTTCGGATAATCTGTGCATAGGCATTTCCCCATAAAAGCAAATGGGTCATCAGCGTTTCCAGGAAAACAAAGGAACTCATCTAATGTTCGGTTCATCATGCAAGAGGAAATACAGCGGATTATCCGCAGCTTTTTCCTTTTCAGATGTATATCACTACTCATTCCTAAAAATCTGCATAAAGAAAGCATCTACCATTTCTGATAGATGCCTGTAAGTTAATATCAAATGTTAATTTTTCAACATTGCTAAATATGAGTCCAAACGCTCATTAACATACCCTGCGAATAGTTTTTCCATTGCACCAATATTATGATTAACGTAATATTCGTCAAAAGCATTATAATATGCGATCCTGTCGCCTAAACTGCATAAAATCGCTGTTTGCAAGGATTTAGATTTATTTTTTGGTAGAATGTAAGTCCTAAATTTTATTTTCACCAAACAGCAAAGAATATAGTTTATTTTTTCTTTCGATTTCTTTTCGATTTAAAAATTGATAAAAAGCAAATCCAAGAATTATCCAAAGATAATTAAAAAGAAGCGAGCTTAAAAAGTCCTCAATAATACCATATAATGCAAACATAATAATTGCAATATAAATATATTGATTTTTAAAATTAAGTTTAGCGGTAATAAAAAACAAAAACAAACAAACTATACCCACTATTGCTCCAAAGCGTATAAATAAATTTAAAAAACCTGAATCAAGCGCCCAATATAAATCACCGACTAAGGTTAAAATCTTTTGTCCGAATGGTTTTATTCCATAAACTCTTAAAAAATCTTTAGACAAAGAAATTCTTGAAGATAAAAGAGAATTTAATTTGGGACCTATACTTAAATTCAATGTTAAAGGCAACAATAAACTTATTATCAAACCGACAGGTATTGAGAATA
The DNA here is from genome assembly GCA_023664445.1 of Clostridium sp. GTDB lineage: Bacteria > Bacillota > Clostridia > Oscillospirales > Ruminococcaceae > Porcipelethomonas. The sequence continues at coordinate 1,937 of JAMPFN010000035.1, forward strand.
TAGCAATTGTTTTAAGCCTTTTAATAGATTTTTTTCTGCCCCATAATTTAACAAATAAAACAAGAAGCAAATAAAGATTAATTAATAAAAATGAAGTTCTGCTGTTAGTTAGAATAAACTGAAAGATATTAATAATCATCGAAACTATTAATTTAAGCTTCCATTTACTTCCATAAAGTATAAAGCATAAAGAAATCAAGGTAAAACAATACATTCCAAAAACATTAGGATGAGTATATCCCAAAGCATATCTAATAATTTCACCATCGGCAGCTCTTGCAACTACTCTATTTGGAATAATACCAAGAATAGAACTTATAACATTTAAAATTACTGTTATCAATCTAATATAAAATACAATTTTAAGCGCTTTTATATAATCAATATTTTTCATTCCGATAACAATAGAAAATGATATTAAAACTGATGTGCTGCCAGATAAAATAGCAGAAATAACTCCTAAAAATACAAGAATAAAACACATAAATATTTCTGACAGTTTATAAACATCTTCAAGCAAAAATTTCAAAATCAAAAAAGGAATAGCAAGATATAATGTCCAATTGAAGATACTGTAATCTACCATTGATCTTCTATATGCATAATAAAGCATTATCAAGCTTAAAAATATATAAAAACAAATTTCGCTAAGCTTATATTTATTTTTTATTATCATTTATTATACCCTTTTTTAGTCAGCACCATAACCAAATCGGCAAGGTAAGATTTAAAATTATAGTAGTATTTTATATACCTGAAAAGCTTAAGCCATAAAATAAACCTATGACTTTTTAAAAATTTCAATCTTAAATTGCACCATTCTGTACATTTTTTTACATGTTTTTCTTTGAATTCTGAGTTTTCCAAATCATTATTTGCCAAATGTTCACTTATACTGTCAAGAGCCTTTAAATAATATTCCATACTCTCAATTTTTGTTTCAGTACTTTTATGCTCCCGTCCTGTAGCAGTATTCTCATGCCTTCTATAATATATTAAAGGCATATTGATTTTATATAATCCGTCATTGATAATTGCATACCGGTATAAAAGCGCGTCATGAGGATAATATTCATACCACCATTTAAAAGCGTTATCAAACAGCGGCTTTCTGAAACAATAAACACATCCGGGAAATTGAACAAACATAAATCTATTATTAAATTCTATTTTCTCCAATTTATTCATATCAAGTTCTTCTGAAATATCATTCATATTATAATCAAAAGATGAAACTAAAAGCTGAATATTCTTTTTTTCAGTCATAATCTTTTCCATGTGCTCAAGCTTACGAGAATACCAAACATCGTCCTGATCGCAGGTAAAAATCAAATCGCCGGTCGCTTTTGCTATAGTATCAACAAAATTTTTTTTCCAGCCTAAATTTATTTCATTTTTATAATGGATCCAATTCGTTAAATTGTTTTCTTTAATAAATTCATCAACAATTTCATTTGTTAAATCAGATGAACAATCGTCTGATATAATAACTTCATCAGGCAGTCTTGTCTGATTTATCAATGAATTTAATTGTTCTTTTATAAAACTTTCACCATTATAAGTTGATAAAGCAACAGAAATTTTCATATTTTAATTCTCCATTTTATATTTCAAATGAACTTTTATTCGGATACCTTTGCAAAAAAGTATTATCAATCTGAGTTCTCACATTTTCAAAATCGTCAAGATATTTAGTATCGTTTATGCATATCATTTTATGAGTTCCCTTTAAAATATCCGTTTTCACATTACTGATGTCATTATCTGAAATATGATAAGCCATTCCGTTTTGCTTTTTAGGTACAAAATTTCCTGACATTATATCCCAATATCTGAATAAATATTGATTTACATCAGTAATCGAACGAAACCTGTTCATTGATGTTTTATGCAAAATTTCATATTCATCTTTCCAAACCTTATCTATCGTGGATTTTAAAATAGGAACAGGTAAATGCTTGTTAGCAATATTCTGAAAATACGCCCAAGGTGCAAAGCAGATATTCCTGATAACATCAGTACCATATTTCAGATTATACCACTTGAAAAAATTCTTTTTAATAACGCTTCTTTTATTAAATCTGTGATTTATAACGCTGATATTATTAAGCATAATATGTGAATATATTTCGTCAATGTCATGGGCAACAATACAAGCCTCAACTGCCTCATAGCAAGGCTTTCCATTTTTAAAGAAATCTTCGGGTTCTACTTTATTATTTAAAAAAGTATCATCGTTAAAATAAACAAATTGCTCAGACAGACCATTTATTTGATTCATACATAGTTCAATTGGGTTAGATGAAAATGTTGGAAGATATTCTTCCGGCATATAATCGCTGTGTTTTACGATATTAAGCTTAGGAGCGTTAACATTCAAAAACTCCGGCAAATGACCGCAGGTTATAAAATGAATTTTTCTTACCCATGGCGCATAAAGTTCCACACTTCTGAACCAATATTTAAGCAAGTTCCAATCTCTGAATCTGGATTCGTTATCATCTGTCTTATTCTTTTGCTTCTCACTTTTATATTTATTTCTCTCATTTTTCCATTTTTCATCATTACCATCGACCCAGGTAATCGTAAAATCTATTTCATTATTCATATGATCATCCTTTTTATTTGAAACTTATTTTAAATAAATTTCCCGCAATTTTTTAGCGCTGTCACAAATATCAAACCCGGCTTTTTTTATATTTTTGACTGCTATATATGAATCTTCAGCTCTATTGTTATTTTCGATTATATTAAGAATTCTTCTTGCCCAATTTTCCGGCGATGCGCTTAGCGACATAGAAATAACCTTATCAAAAAAAATACATTCTCTCGTTATCGCATCTGATATCAGGCATGGCAATCCTGACAATTGCCATTCTACCAACACAAGGGGCATACCTTCATGCAATGAAGGAAAAATCATGGCGTCCATTGCCTGTAAAACCTCGGCAATATTATTTATATTGCCTGTAAAAATCACATTTTTACTCATCCCATATTCATTTACCTTTTTTTCAATACCTGATTTAAGTACGCCGTCGCCAATCATAAAAAAAACAGCATTTGGCTCAATATTGTGAATTTCTTTATATACTTCCAAAAGATAAGTATGATTTTTTTGTTCATTAAAGGTTCCTACATGACCAAATACCGGAATATTATCATTTAAATTGAATTCAGAACGAATACGTTTTCTTATATCAGCATTAAATTTATATTCGTCAATAGCCCTTCCGTTTTTCATTACAATAAAATCTCTGTTCCCATAAAGCCATTTACCGGCAGCATCACCGCAAGCCATTGCTAAATCATATGATTTTATAAACCGCTTATACAAAACTTTATGCAAAATCTTATGATCGCAGCTTGTATTATGCGCATGAACAATTGTTTTACATTTTATTTTACTTTTTTTTACCGCCTCCAGCTCTACCTGCATCAAAGCGCTGTTGCCATGAATATGAACTATATCATATTGACCGTCTTTAATAATTTTCGATAAATTTTTTATATATGAAAAAGGATTTTTATTACGATTTTTCAATATAAAATATCTGTCATTATTAGCGGTTATTTCATCAGCATATATTTTTTCGATCATATTGTTGACTATGAAGTCAAATTTAATATTTGATTTATCCATATATTTATAGAGATTCATGATAATAGTAGACATACCATTAACTCTGTACGGTACAGTATTAATAATCAAAATATTTATATTTTTATCTTTCATTAGATTACTGTCCTCACTGCTTTTATTTAATATCATGTTAAATCCGGAATATCACTGCTTATTATTAAACCCGCTTTTATTTTGTTATTATCACCTATAATTACAGGACCAAATATCTTGGCATCAGTATAAATTATAACATTATTCCCAATTATCGGTTGTCCGGTACTTTTACCGTCTATAATACGAACTTTGCCTGAGCCGCCTAAAGTCACTCCCTGGTAAACGGTTACTTTTCCTTTAGTTTTTACAGAACGTCCTATTACAACGCCTAATCCATGTACTAATCTGAAGCCGCCTGCTAAATCGCATCTATAATCAATATCGGCGTTGAATATTATTCTGTTCAAATACCATATTAATTTAGAAATAATTGAAAGATGAATTTTATATAAAAAACTTGAAAGCCTGTATAAGCAAACACAATGAAAATTTGGATTTATCAAAATGGTAACAATAGCCTTTTTATAAGACCCCTGAGAAAACGCCTTTAAATCCTGCCAAAGCCTCATATTACCTCCATAATATATTTATCAATTTCATTTATATATTTTTGCGTATTTGAAATATATGAATCAAACTTTTTGTTATATATTTCGAGCAAACTTTGTTCAAGCTGGCTACAGTCGTCTAATCCACAAATCAAATTAAGCTCTTTAAATTGTTTGATTATCTGAATCTGATGATCATCCACATGTTCACCGTATTTAACAAGTCTTGGAACGGCAATGACCTTTTTACCTTTTTTTACCGCATTGACTATAACGCCCGTTCCGGCATGAGTAATAACAATATCGCTTTTATCTATATTAAAACTGAATTCATCGCGATTTAAAAATTTTGTATATTCAAAATTTTTAGGTATATAATTACAATATCCGATCTGAGCATAAACCTTATCTGATATTATTCCTTTTTCAATTAATCTGTCTATTTCGATCAATAATCGATCAAACTGAAATTTCTGAGATCCCAGTGTGATAAATATCATTAATAAATACCCCCAAGATATATCGCATTTGGATATATTTTTAGCATGGAAGACCACTGCACATAAAACTTATCGGCATATTTATACATAAGCTTTCCTGTTTCGGTAGGCGATGTTACTTTTGCAAACGACTCTATATAAATAAGCTTTCTTCCAAAAATCTTAGATATAATGCAAATCGGTATTACAGCAAGTACGCCTGTGCATATAATCACATCCGGTTTTTCCTTAAGAAATATTCCAAAGGATTTTATCAGGTTAAATATCATTTTGGAAATAAATGATATTTCTCTGCGATTTACCTGTTTCATGTAATATGTTTTTTTTGTTTCAGATGAATTATAGTTAGTTTTTTCTGTTACTATAAATGAATCGTATTTTTCCATCAACGGCTTAAGCATCATCAGCTGTTCAAAATGTCCGCCGGATGATGCGGCAAAGCAAATTTTGCAATTTTTTCTTTTTTTACTTTTTTTCAATTTAATCCCTCATAAAAATATCTCTGGTATATAATTTATCTATTATGTCTTCAAGACAATCGTCATACCTGTTGGCTATTACAACATGGCTTAACTTCTTAAATTTTTTCAAATCGTTAATTACTCTGCTTCCAAAGAATGTACTGTCGTTTTCAAGAGAAGGTTCGTATATGATGACTTCGACACCCTTAGCTTTGATTCTCTTCATTACTCCTTGAATAGAACTATGCCTAAAATTATCACTATTACTTTTCATCGTAAGCCTGTAAACGCCTATAATACACTCTTTTTCCTCAGCAGCACAGAAATCGCCTCGATTAAAATAATCATAATATCCTGCTTTTTTTAATATTCTATCGGCAATAAAATCTTTACGGGTTTTATTAGACTCTACAATTGCTTCTATAAGATTTTCCGGAACGTCTGCATAATTTGCAAGCAACTGTTTAGTATCTTTCGGGAGACAGTAGCCGCCATACCCAAAAGAAGGGTTATTATAATGAGTGCCTATTCGAGGATCGAGACATACTCCATCAATAATTTTTTTTGTATCTAATCCTTTAATTTCCGCATAAGTGTCAAGCTCATTAAAATAACTGACTCTCAAAGCAAGATAAGTATTTGCGAAAAGCTTTACAGCTTCTGCTTCCGTGAATCCCATTATTAATGTATCAATATTTTCTTTTAATGCACCCTCTGCAAGCATTTCAGAAAATTTATTTGCAGCGTCCACGAGACGCTTATCATTCATATCTGTTCCAATAATAATTCTCGATGGATATAAATTATCGTAAAGCGCCTTGCTTTCTCTCAAAAATTCGGGACTGAAAATGATATTATCAGAATTGAATTTTTTACGTATTTGTTCAGTATATCCAACAGGGATAGTTGACTTTACCACAATTATAGCATGAGGATTATATTTTATTACTAAACTTATTACGTTTTCAACGGCAGATGTATCAAATCGTTGAGTAGAAGAATCATAGTTGGTAGGAGCGGCAATAACCACATAATCTGCATTGCTGTAAGCAAATTCAGCGTCAAGCGTTGCTTGCAGATCGAGTTCTTTTTCTGTAAGATATTTTTCTATATATTCGTCTTTAATAGGAGATTTTTTATTATTTATCATGTTAATCTTTTCCGGAACGATATCTACGGCATAAACCTTTTGATGCTGAGATAATAAAACAGCAATAGATAACCCGACATAACCTGTTCCTGCGACTGCTACTGTAATTTTTTTTCTCATACTAATAATCTCCATACAATCATATTTTTTCATCTTTACTCAAGACTTTAAATTCTCTCCCAAAGTCCCCCACATCTTATCCTTCTCGCTCAAATTAAGTAAAGTCCCATCTTTAAGGGTATACCCCTCGGCGGAAGCAGTTCCGCTGTACTCACCCACAACGCCCCAATCGATACCGATAGCCGGATCGTTCCAGGCAAGACCGCCCTCGTCGTTAGAGTGGTAAAAATCGTCGCACTTGTAGCAAAATTCCGCAATATCGCTTCGCACTAAAAAGCCATGAGCAAATCCTTTGGGGATAAGAAACTGCTTTTTGTTTTCCTCTGTCAGCTCCACTCCGAAGTGCTTACCATAGGTTTTCGAGTCCTTACGCAAATCCACAGCAACATCAAAAACGCTGCCCTTTATGACCCTCACGAGCTTTGTCTGCGGAAAATTTTTCTGAAAGTGAAGTCCCCTCAAAACGCCCTTTACGGAACAGCTTTGATTGTCCTGAACAAACGTAATATTTATGCCTGCTTCTTCCATATCGCGCTGACTGTACGTTTCCATGAAGTAGCCTCTGCTGTCGCCGTGAACCGCAGGGGTAATTACACAAAGTCCCTCTATTCCGCCGACGTTTTTTTCAACCTTTATCTGTCCCATTACAGTACCTCTTTTAAGTATCTTTCAAGCGCGTCCTTCCAGTCGGGCAACGGCTTGAAGCCATTTTCGGAAAGCTTTGATTTGTCAAGTCGCGAGTTAAACGGTCTTTTCGCCTTTGAAACGCCGTATTCTTCGGTCGTGACCGGAATTACTTTTGTTGAGTACCCTGCCTGATCAAAAATCTCTTTTGCAAAGTCGTACCAGCTGATAAATCCGCCTTCGTTTGTGGCGTGGTAATATCCGTACTTCTCCGTTTCAGCCATGTCCGCAAGCAGCCTTGCCAGATCGTACGTATAAGTCGGAGTACCTATCTGGTCGCTCACGACTCGTATTTCCTCATATTTCTTGCCCAAATTCAGCATTGTCTTGATAAAATTCTTACCGTTTTTTCCGAATGCCCACGCAATACGAACAATAAAATATTTGTCAAGCATACTGCTAACTGCAAGCTCGCCATCAAGCTTTGTCTGTCCGTAAACGCAAAGGGGCGCATAGTCCTTGCAATCGGGCTGCCAAGGCTCCGTTCCCTGCCCGTTAAAAACGTAATCTGTAGAAATATATATCATTTTGCAGTCGATTTTTTTGCAAACCTCTGCAATATTTTTCGTTCCGTCAACGTTGACCGCCCTGACCTTCGGAATGTTTTCCTCGTCCTCCGCAGCGTCCACCGCCGTCCACGCGGCACAATGAACGACCGCATCGGGAGCGGTTTCCGTTATCGCTTTATTCACCGATTCAGCGTCGGTTATGTCCATTTCATCTATATCCACGCCAACTGCGGCATGACCCCTCTTTTCGAGTTCGTTCACAACGTCATACCCCAGTTGACCTTTCACGCCTGTTACCAAAACTTTCATTTTTTATTCCTTTTACGATCATATTCCATTATACGTGATTAAAAATCACATCTTCCCTCGTCCAACGAATATTAGATTTCACCACATGCGCAGGATGACCAACAACCAAAGAATCAGCAGGCACATTTTTTGTTACCATAGTATCTGAACCAATTATGCAACCGTCCTCAATGGTAACACCTTTCATAATCTTACTATTAGGTGCAACCCAAACATGATTTCCTATCTTAATAGATTTAGCAAAATTAGTCCGCATATTACTCTCCTTATCAAAAATAGGGTGAGAGTCCGATGTTCTGACAATAATCGTATTAGAAAACATACAATCATTTCCGATTTCTATTTTTACGTCATCTTCCTGTGCATTAACGTGGACATTCTTGGTGAATGTACAATCATCTCCAATCATAATAGTAATATTATTACCTTCTGTCCAAAAAGAACAGCCAACGCCTAAATAACACCTATCGCCAAAAATAATTTTATTATTTTTACCGATCAATATGAATGGTAACATCATTTAAAAGAGTATCCTTACCAACAATCAATTGATTTCCAGTACCACGAATTTCTTTTTTGATTCGTATTGCTCCATTATTTGTTATACTTAATTTTGAATTGCGTTTTTTATTCTTCTATAAATATTCCAAAGAGCAGAATGCTGAAATACGATTTTTTTAATAAGCCTCATTTAATTAACTCCTCTGTTCCCATACATCTTTTCGTAGTAATTCCGGTACTCGCCCGAAATAATGTCCTTCCACCATTTCTCGTTGTCCAAATACCATTTAATGGTTTTCTTGATGCCGTCCGCAAATTTTGTTTCAGGCAGCCACCCCAACTCGTTATGGATTTTTGTGGGATCTATAGCGTACCTCATGTCGTGACCCTTGCGGTCGGTGACATAAGTAATAAGGCTTTCCGGCTTGCCGAGCTCCTTGCAGATAAGCTTCACAATGTCGATATTCGCCATTTCATTGTGACCGCCCACATTATAAACCTCTCCGACCTTACCATTATGAATAATCAGATCTATCGCCTTGCAGTGATCCTCGACATAGAGCCAGTCCCTGACGTTTTCGCCCTTTCCATAGACAGGCAGAGGCTTGTCCGCAAGCGCGTTGGCAATCATCAGCGGAATAAGCTTTTCGGGGAAGTGATACGGTCCGTAGTTGTTGGAGCATCGTGAAATCGTAACAGGAAGCCCGTATGTCCTGTGGTAAGCTAAAACAAGCAGATCCGCTCCGGCTTTGGAACTGCTATAAGGACTGCTTGTGTGAATAGGCGTTTCCTCCGTAAAGAACAGGTCGGGTCTGTCAAGAGGCAGATCGCCGTAAACCTCGTCGGTAGACACCTGATGATAACGGTTTATGCCGTATTTGCGGCAGGCGTCCATAAGAACAGCCGTTCCCATAATGTTTGTGCGGAGGAAAATTTCGGGGTCCTCGATCGATCTGTCAACGTGAGATTCAGCGGCAAAGTTTACAACTATATCCGGCTTTTCCTCCTCAAAAAGACTGTAAACGTCCTCACGGCTGCAAATATCCAGCTTTACAAATTTGAAATTCGGGTTATCCATAACCGATTCAAGCGTCGAAAGATTGCCCGCATACGTCAGCTTGTCCAAGCAGATTATTCGATAATCCGGGTACTTTTTCAGCATATGAAAAACAAAGTTTGAGCCAATAAAACCTGCGCCGCCGGTAACGATAATTGTCATAAAAATTTTCTCCTTAATATTTCACTTTGCCTTCTGCGACCGCTTTGAGATGCGCGCCGTATGGCGATTTTCCGTACTTTTCCGCGGATTCGAGCAGCTTTTCTATTGTTATCCATTTATTAATGTAGGCGATCTCTTCCGGCGCGGATATAACTATGCTCTGACGGTTTTGAATCATCTGAACGAAGTTTGAAGCGTCGAGAAGACTGTCCATTGTGCCTGTATCAAGCCACGCAAAACCGCGTCCCAGAAGCTTTACGTTTAAATTCTCAGCTTTGAGGTACATCTCGTTGAGAGTAGTTATTTCAAGCTCGCCTCTTGCCGAAGGCTGAACCTTATTTGCCTTTTCCGAAACCCCGGACGGATAAAAATACAAGCCTGTTACTGCGTAATTGCTCTTTGGATTTTTCGGTTTTTCCTCTATTGAAAGAGCATGACCTTCTTCGTCAAAATCGACAACTCCGAAACGTTCGGGGTCGGGTACATAATAACCGAATACGGTAGCCTTACCGCTTTCGGCGTCCCTTGCGGCAGAGCGCAGAATCGTACCAAAACCGTTTCCGTAAAAAATGTTGTCGCCCAAAATCATTGCGCAGGCATCGTTACCGATAAATTCTTCTCCCAAAATAAAGGCCTGAGCCAAGCCGTCCGGCGAGGGCTGAACCTTGTAGCTTAAATTAACGCCGTACTGCGAGCCGTCCCCTAAAAGCTTTTCAAAATTCGGGAGATCGGTGGGCGTTGATATTATCAGAATATCTCTTATTCCGGCAAGCATCAGGGTGGAGAGCGGATAGTATATCATGGGTTTATCGTAAACAGGAAGCAATTGTTTTGACGCCACCATTGTTAGCGGATAAAGTCTTGTTCCCGAACCGCCTGCTAAAATAATACCTTTCATACATTCTCCTTTTATTCAATTACTCCGATATATAGCGCAGCAAATCAATTTGTGTTCGTTTCAGATTTTCACAAAAATATTTGTTTTGTGAATACTGATATAACATATTTGTTTTTATTGTAGCACACATTCTGCAAAATGTCAATAGAGCAAAAATTGAGAGTTGTAAATCAATTTTTGTCAACGATATGTAACAAATCCCGAACATTAAGTAAGCAATCGAACATAATATTGGAGATAGTTATTTTTGCGAGAGCTTCGGATTAAAAAATTTAATAAGATTTATAGCCCACTTTCTTGCAATATTCAAATTCAGCTGGGGGTTTTTATCTTGAACACGGTACCGATCTTCATTAAAACGAACATAAAGAAGCCAATGCATTGTTTCTACCGACCATTCCATTCCTGCATTATGAAAGAGTTACTCAGGTGTCAGCAAACGGCTTGAAATACCATTCATTTGCTTCGCTGTTTTCTGCGTTTATTTTCTTAATCGCTTACCGAACGGCGTACATAAACGACTGTTAAACCATTGTTATTTTTTATTTTCATTATATTCGACCTCAAAATTGTAATTTGAAAGCCGATATTACGCTGTTAATATTATAGCGTAAAATCATAATAATTGCAACCCTTTCTTAAAAAAGCGCTGAAAAATTTTCTTGTCATCAATCTCATTTTTTCTGTTTACACCAATGAGAATATCGTACATTCTGTTGATTTTCTGCTGTCTGAATCTAAAAATATGAAAAGCACACGGCTTCACAGATAGATGTGGTATAATATAAGCGTAAACGCTTATTATTTTTATCAAAAGTCCTTGCAGATTCGCAAATCAAGGATTTGCTGCCTGCATATCGGATAATTATACCATAAATAAAAATTCATGGTATAATGAGATTAATTCAATAAGGAATAATAGCTGTGCTAAGGTAAATGATGCTTGTATGAAAGGGAGATTTCGTTGATTGTATAAAAATAAATTTACGAGTCCGCAGATCCTCCGTATCTTCTTCATCCTCGCCGGGGATAAGAATGTCGGTCAATTCAGCGGTTTCAAGTCCCTGTATATACTCGATTGGCAGCATCGTTCCCAACTGCTGATTGCCGGCAATTCCGGGAGTTTCACACTCCACCTGATATATACCGTCCGCAATTTTTTCAGTAACCGTGTAATTCATGGTTTCAATGCTGAAACGCTGCCCGGTAACATCAATGTTTGCCGGAGTAAATTCGCCCCGAAGGACTGCCTTTGTCGCTGCATAGGGGGTGATCCCTCTTTCCTTGCAGCGCAAAATCAGGTATTCCCTTGAAGCGGTATCGCCGTAGCCTTCCGCAATCAGGCGGTTCATTTCAATATATAGCAATTCAAATTCAAGCGCAGTGGGGGAATGGGTATCAAAAATAACCGAACCTTCACGCTTATCGAATTTATCAGAAACGCGCCCAAGCATTCGTTCAAGGATTTCACTATAAGTTACATCATACATTCAGAAATTCACTTCCTTTTCCGCTTCCGTATCGCCGAAAATGGTGTGTACGGTAAAAGTTACAAGTATTTCGCCTTTTTTTGAAATGTCAAATTCAAAATTATCAACGCTGTTTATTCTGTCATCCCATGTAAGGGCTTCCGTGATCCTACGTTCAAGTTCAGGGCATACATAGGAAACGGGTTCGCCGTACAAATCAAGCAGTTCGATCCCGTAATTCCACGAATACATAACATATTGGTATCTTTCGGTGTTCAGGATCTTATATATAGCCTGTTTTACCGATTCGAGTTCGTCGCTATATCCTCTGACCGTATTATTCGTCCTGTTCATTTTATAAGTTTTAGAAGGGTGTTCTTCAATTTCAAAATCCTGTTCTAAAAATACGCTGTCTGACGGTATCATTTTATCTTCCCCATTACAATATATTTTTGTCCGCCCTGCTGCCTTAACAGAACTACCTCGTCTTTTTCGGCAAGAGAGCCGTTTCCGTTTATAGATACGGAAGCGTTTCCGACGGTTATTCGCCGTATATCCTTAAGGTCAAAAGCGGACAGCAGACTTATCTTTACATTGCCTGTATAATCATCTCCGCCCTCATGGATCACCTGACCTCCCGATTTGTAAATACCGGCATGCCAGCCGTCTTCTAAAATCAGCAGATCTCCGTCCTTTATATCGGATATACTGACCGAAACGCCCGCACTTTCCTGTGCCGAAACTACAGTTCCGATTTCCGCGCCAAAATGACGGTATACGCGTTCGGTAAATGCCGAGCAATCGCACATATCTGCGGCGGCTACGATTTCTTCAAGGGTATCGTAATTTCGCCCCGCTCCCAATAAGTAGGGGATCTTTCCGATAAAGGATTCCGCATACGCCGTTATACCGCCTGTCGCTGCCGTTTCACCCATTACGCTATTTTGCAGTACTATAAGCTGATTTTTACCTAAAGTCATTTTCTGATCGACGTAAATTTTCAAAGGCTCTGCGCTTTTTACAGTACCGAAACATATCTGTACGGGCTTTGCGGCTTCTACGGCTTCCAAAGCGATTTTTTTGATAAATTTCACAAGTTTTACCGCGTCAGGCAACAAACTCACCCCCTCGAAGCGTCAGATCCATAAAATGTTCGTTATGCTTAAAAATATGCTTTGCTTTTTCTACCAGCATAAAATTTTTAAGTTTAACATCTCCTAAATCCAGGTTTATTACGACCATGCTGCCGGCACGAACCCTTATATCGCCAATGGCATTTGTGATTTTCAGATTTCTTGTTTTGCTGTTGTAAAGCTTCAGAAGAGCGTCGGCTTTTGCTTTGCCGTTTTCTCCCGACTTTAAGGTATCAAAATATTGTAAAACACCACATTGATTGATATTGCTTGAATCCTGCGATATATAGACCTCTCGTTTGCCTGTTTCCTCATTGTCGTAGGTAAGCTTTACTTTGTTGTATGTATCACTGTCAATGCTTGAAGTGTAGTCAAAATTTTCGCCAGAGGAGGAATCTATCATAAGATATTTTCCCGATTTTCCAACTTTCATTGAAGCAATATTTTTTAGCGTAAGCTTTCCGAAATCATCATAAAGCACGAACATTTTTTTATTGTTCTGCAAGGTCAGATCAAGAGCGTTTTCTATCATGTCAAACAAGGAAGTGTTGTCCTCCACCCTTGAAGCAATTACAAATTTTGTATCTTCAATAGTTCCCAAATTCAGCTTGAAATCCGAAGCTATCATTTTAACAAGCTGTGAAGCGGTTTTGTTTTCGTAAACGTATGTATCCTTGTTTTTCAGATACCGTAACTGATCGTAGGCGGTAACGGTAATTATCTGGTCTTTATTGCGCTTTTTTGTAAATATAAACCCATAAAAAGCAGGCTGATTATTTACTTTAAGCCTAACCGCCGCGCCCTCCTGAAAATCGATAACGCTGTCCTTTACTATTTTAAAAGTCAGCTTTCCCGGAACGCTTCTCCTTTCGGTATTCCATTCGATCCCTTCCTCTACAGACGGGATATACGCCTTTGAACCGGACGGATCGGAAATTAAAAGTTCAACATTCAAATTGAACACCCCCTTTAATCGAAAGTACCATCATCAACCCAACCATACACATTTGAACCGGAATCGGTGTGTATCAGGTGCCACGGGTGGGCTTTTCCTGAACCGTTTGCAATCGTGATTTTAGCTTTTCCTGCCCTGGCAGAATAGCCTTTTGCCCCCGGATAAGAACTATAATAGTGTGTGCCGCCATGAAAATTGACAATATCACCCACGCCATAGCTTTTCTTTACCGGAGGATCAGCCGCCCTTTGCTTTTCAACCTTTGCCTTTGGTTTGGAATCGGATATCTTGATATTTACGGTTTTTGCTCCGTAATAACGATATTGCTTCAGCTTGATTTTTACCATTAAATCAAAGCCGTCCTTTGCCTGTTCGGTGATCTTATAATCTTCCATTGTTACCTTTATATTGGTCGGAAACAAGATCCTGCCATTGGGCATGGTACGGTAAACGATAAATTGAAAGGGCTTCTTATCGGTCTTCAATTCTTCAAAGTAATCGAGAAAATAATGAGCTCCCTTGAACCCTGATTTATATGTCGCAAACGGATATTTCACCTGCGGGATCCTGCATTCAAATTCAATATCCGTCAATTCAGCGTTTTTCAATATATTTATTTCTTCTCCGTTTATCAGGGTAAGCGTATCGTTTGCGTTATTGATTTTTATTTGCAGCTTTTCGGGGGCGATCGGCAGCAAACATTTTTTCAGGTAAAAATCATATCCGTTTTTTCTCATTTAAACATGAACTCCTTCCGATATAATGTTAACCGCTTCATCTACCGCGTCTGTCAAACCGTCCACAACACCGTCTAAATCCCAGTCAGATGATATTGTATTGTTATTTGTTTGCTCAATTTTTATTTCAGCGGTGGTGAAGCGATTTATCGTTTCCTGTTCGGCAATATCACGGAGGTATTTTAAATCTTCTTCCGTAATATCCATTGAATCTGCTATATCGCTCGTGTTTCCTGCAATGTTGTCAACACCGCTTCCGATATCGTCAATGCCTGTAAAATTGTTTGCGTAATCTTCCGGCGAAGGAACATCGGTTGTGCCAAACAGGGAAGAAGGATCGAAAATTTCATCAATTTTATCTCCGACTTGTTCACCTAAGTAATATCCGGTGTCAAATACATCATCATAATTCATATAATCAATACCAAATAAACTTTTTACAGAAAGAGCATCTGCATCAAGTTTCGGCATTAACTCATAATCACCCGCGCCAAATTCAGCTTCAACTGCCGCATTCATTTTATCACGGAATCCCTGAATACCGCTTCCCCAATCTAAACCGAAAAGATTTCCAATTGCTTCAGCACAACCTTCAATCAGCCCCAGGATTGTATCAAAAACGCCTACAAACAATCTAACTACAGCACCTAAAGGATCGACAAATACATTTGCAAGAAAATTTGATAAATCTGCAACTATATTCCAAACAAAAACAACACATGATCCGATTATGTCACCTACTGACATAACCATGTTACCAAGTGTAGCAAGGACGGTTAAAACTGCACCGCCGAGCATTCCGGCAAAACTAAAAGTTGTTCCGTATGCTTTATTTGTCTGATTTACATAGATTGCAAGTGCAGAACAAAGCGCTATAATAGCCACTATGATCCATGTTAAAGGACATGCAAGTATAGCCGTATTTAAACCGTATTGTGCGGCTGTAGCAACTGCATTTGCACTTGCTTCCGCACCTGTAGCCGCTGCATGTGCATAGGAAGCAACACACATTGCTATTTTTATTCCTTTCCCTATCAATTCAACTGTATTTACTGCCAACTGCCACCCATAATAAACCGCAAGAGCGGCTGCAACACCGTAAATGATAGGCGATAACCACGACCAATTATCAGCAACCGCACCAGCAACGGAAATTGCAGCTTCCAGCACCCACGATAACACGCCAAGCAGAAATTCAAGCCCTGTTGTAATACCTTGAACAACCGCTTCAATGGTACTCCAATTTTCTGTGATAGCATCCACGAACAAAAGCACATAGGGGTAAAGCTGCCCGCCGACAACCTCTTTCATATCGCCCCATGCGTTAGTCATTTGAATAATTTTGCCTTCCGGAGTATTGCTCATACTCTCATATAAGCCTGCCCACGGTTCTTCAATAAATTGCGAAATAGCCGCTGCCGCTTGCATATCGCTTGACATATTTGCGTATTCTTCACCCAAAGCGGCAACAATCTGTTCTTGTGTCGCTGTTCCTTCAATGATTGCTTTTTGGGTATCGGTTAATTCAAATCCTTTCTTTGTCATAGCATCATACGCACCTGTCATGATTTTACCAAGATTAGTTGCGTAATCTACCATTTGTTGTGAACCTACTTCACCGCCGCCACTCATACCCATAGCGTAATCGGAAAGTGTGTCCATCATCATTTCTATTGCATTTATATCGCTGAAATATGTGGAAAATTCTGCTGCCGCTGCAATCATAGCTTCATCGCCGTAAATGCCCCGGCTTTGGATTTCCGAAGCCTTTTCTGTGATCTGATCGAAAGCGGCAACTAAAGCCTTTGATTCAGCGGAAACGGGAACAACCACTTCATCAATGCCGTTTTGAATAGCGTTAATTTCATTGACAGCCCTCGTTGTGTCAGCCGTTGTTTCAAGTTCAAATTGTGCAACATAATCAGCATCAAGCATATTTGAAAGAACGCTGATAAGCTGCGTTTCAGCGTTTAACTGTGTGTTGAAGGCTTGTGTGCAATCTTCCACAAAGCCGAAAGCCTTTTTTATTCCGGCAACCCCGGCAAACGCTTTAACAGCACCTGAAATCATGCTTTGAAGCTGTGAAGCATTATCAACCCCTTCCTGAATTTCACGGTTGAAATGCCCCTGTTCGTCAACATTATCACGGATATATCTTTCAGTATTTCCTACCGTCTGCGATAGCCGCAACGGTGAAAGCCTTTTCCTGTTCTTCCATAGCAAGGAAAACGGAAGGCAGAATGTGAAGTTTCAGAAGGGCATAGTAAGCGAAATTCGCTTCCCAATCCCCTTCTTCAATTAGTTTTTTGCTTCATCCACCTTATCCTCAAAGGAAACATTGAAGCCCTGAAATTTCTGCACGAACGCCGCCAAATCGTTGTATTCGCCGGGATCGTCCACCATTGCCATCAGCAGATCTTCCGGGGTGCTTACGCCGTAGCTGTCCTGCAATTCGGCATCAAACAGATCAGGCACAACCACGGAAGCCGCAATCATTTTCTGAATGTAGCGGTTGGATTTCAGTTTCGGGCGGTACATATTCGGCTTGCCCTTAACGGGAATATCAACCGTGCAGCTTTCCCTTATATCCTCATTATCCTTGGAGGAAATGTGCTTAAACTCCCAATTCAGGGGATTTCCATTTTCATCACAAAGGGTTTTGGTTGCGGGGTAAAAACCGTTTTCTTTTACGGTTTTGTTAGCTTTCATAAATTTTGCGAATTTAGACATTTTACATCTTCCTTTCATTTTTGTATAAAAAAAGCGTCTGCTTTTGCAAACGCTTTTAAATCAGAATTCATAATGTGTCCACATACTAAGTATGCGAACGGTTTTATTTTTTTCATCTACTTTGTAAACCAGTCTATGCTGAACGTTTATACGTCTGGAATACAGCCCTTTCAGATCTCCGCTTAGTTTTTCATAAGGCGGCGGATTTTCAAAAGGATTTTTGCGTATAATATCGATCAGATTTTTTGCCTTTTTGTCAAGCTTAGCGGATTTCAGCCATTCAATATGCTTCAAGGTCTTTTTGTAATACAATATATTGTACATCACCAATCCACCTCGTTTTCGTCTGCAAACTCGCTGTCAGGAGCATTTGCGGCTTCAACGATCTGCTCCTTAACTCCCGGCGCCGCAGAAAGATATAATGTTTCCATAAGCCCATTGTAATCTTCCTCACTCATCATAACCACATTACCTGACTTTGTGTTGATGTTGATAACGTCATTATAGTCAATAGCCTGATTTACGTATTCAAAAAGATTTTTACGAAAATTTGTTATATTGGTGTTAGTCATAAAAATCACCTCCGATTCAGTATATGTACATTATACTGTACACGTACAGAAAAGTCAAGTGATAAAAAATTAATTTGTAAGAAATCCGTCAAGATGCTTGAATGATTCAGGCATCTTGAAGTCCTCAAAGGTGAAATCCATATCTTCGTCAAGATATTCGCCGTCCGCATCGAACTTTGCCAAAATGCCGCCGTCAATGTTGCAGTCCATAAGGATCATTGTCTGCCTGCCGACCGCCGAGGTTTTATCCTCATTTGAAACCTGGATTTCAAAATAAATATCTTCCCCCGTGTCCTTGTAGCGGATCATCATTTCACGGAAAATCGAAGTGTTGTAGTGGAAGGTCGCGCTTCCCGTACCTTTCCAGCCGGAAGCCTTGTTGCCCTTTCCCGTTTTGCCAAGAATGGGAATTTCCGTTTTGTTCTTCTCAAACTTTGCTTCAAGGTTGATTGCCTGCATGAAATTGTAGCGTCTGCCCTCGATAGTTACAAAGCACTCTGCCAACGCTGCAAATACCGTATCTTTGGCTTTCATAACCACATTGCCGTTCATTTGGTTCACCCCCTTTCCTTATGCGACCGTAACGGTCATATACAGTTTGCTCATAGCGTTTACGACCGTTACAAGGTCAGTAACCACAACGGATTTCTTTGTGTTGCCCTGTTCGACAGTTACATCGGAATCGGCAAAGTTTTCAATCGCCCTGATTTCCTGAAGCTGTTCGTGGTGCTTCACAATATCCGACCAAAGCGAAACACGCACCGAATCCCCGTTTGCGGTCAGACATTCAAGGCAAGAAAAAAGCCTTTCGGCAACCGCATTACATTCTTCCTTTATCCGCTCCGCCGAAAATCCGCCCATGCTTGCCATTATGCCCACTTTGCCGTTAAGAACTCCCCTGCCGCCATATCAACGGCGATATTTACAAGACCGTCAGGTACAATAGTCGTGCTGCAATCGTTCTTTATGGTGTTTTCCACCTTCTGAACCGCAAAGGCAAGGGCAAATTCATCCTCTTCCGTTGGCTCATACCCGAACGATTTCAGCCGTTCCTTTACCGTTTCCAACACCCGGATCACCGCCCTTCATTATCCTTTGGAAACAATCTTGCAAAGGGCAATCGACTTGTGGGGGATCGCCTTCTTTTCATCGTTGATAATGTTCCAATTCGCCCCCGTTTTCAGGTCATTGTTGGAAGCGGAAGCCGTGCAGCTTGCGGGCTTCTCGAAGCTGATACCGTCAACGCCGCAAATATAGCGGTCACGCACATAAAGCGTATCCTGCCCGCCGTTGGTTTTCGGATCACGGTTCATTTCATAAGGCACGGAATCCCCGATATCGTCAAGGACAATCGCACCCTCGCCCAAAACATAGGTTGTATAGGCGGTATATGCTTCCACATCGCCCGCTTTGGCAACTTCCTTCACGGGCATACCGTCATCAATCAGAACCGTTCTTCCGTTCCAAGTGGCAAGGGTAAGATCGCGCTGCACCCCGTCTTTGTCGGTGTAAGTCATGTACTTCAACAGGCGAAGGTTTTCAAGGTTGGTTGCAACCTCGCTGTGCATGATAACCAGCTTGAAAATGTTCTTGTTATCGCCGCAAGCCTTCTGAATCGCCTTGTTTAAGGTGCTTGCACCAACAAAGGCATCTTCCCCGGCGTTCCCGGTAATGTCATAGGTGTGCTTGTCGATGAACTCTTTTGCCGCCTTTGCAGCAACGCTTGTTCCCGTGGTTGCCATGCTGAACACGCCTTCAAGGATTGCCAGCAAGATCGCCTGTTTCACTTCCATCTTGTAATCGCTGATCTGTGCGGCTACATTGTCCATGAAGTCAACGCCCGCCGTAATGTTCTTGCTGAAGCTGCGTTCAGTCCACGAATCCATACGGGAAGCAACCACAAAGCCCTGTTCATAGGTTGTGGTGTTGGTTGCGGTAATATCGGTGTTACCGTCATTGTTCTGCGAAGTGCCGCCGCTGATACGCCCAAAGTAGGGAATACGGGAATAAAGCGAACCCGTCTGTGTTGCCAAAGCGTTTCGGGCGTTTTCGTTGCTGCCAACCGCACCGCATTTTGCCAGTTCGGTTTTGGTGCTGTTCGGGATTCTGTTCACATAATGCCCGAAAGCCTGTGGATTGAATGTTTTGGAATCAAACTTTACCATTCTGAATCACCTTTCCTTTAATCAATTTTTGCATCCGGGTTTGCCGCCATGTATGTCGCCAACTCCGAATAGGTCATTTTGGAAGCGTCAACTTCCGTTCCGGGCTTTACCTCACCGGAAGCCCCGGTTGGAAGCCTTTGAAGGTCTGCCCTTTGCCCTGCTGCTTTTCAGCGAACAAGTAACCTTCCGCTTTCTGAACCCCTTTCACCTGTTCATCAAGCCCTGTCAGCTTCCCATCCTCGCCAAGTTTCACTTTGGCTGCATCAATGAACGGCTTAACCGCCTTGACATTCTTTGCCCCGGCGGCACGCAGGGCTGAATCAATGGCGTGGAATGGCGTGTGTATAACAGCGCCGATTACCTTCCTCAAGTCAGAAAAAGAGTATATATTGCAGGATGTTTTGGAGTTAACTGTTCCGGAAAAATACTGGCTTTCGGAAGATGCGACAGCCAAAATAGCCGGAAAACTGAACAAATAATCGGAGGCAGTCAGGGTTCGAGGGTTTACGATCCAAACGGACTTGCCTCCACTTAATTTGAATTTGATATGAATAGTTCTTCTGCATTTATTTGAGCTAATTTTAGTGCTTTAATTTCTTTTTGTAATACTTTAAATATTGTGTCTTGTGGAGCAATTTTTTTGGTGATATTTTCTAAACTTTCAATTGTATCAGTAATGGCATTAAACAATAGAAGATAAGAGTTTTTATATTCATTCATAGCGTACACCTCCTATAAATTAATTATAAACCATTTTGGTTTATACGTCAATATACCAATTTGGTTTGTAATATAATTGGTATATTAAGAGGTGATTTTATGCGATATAAAAGGATTCGTGATTTACGAGAGGATAATGACTTATATCAACGAGATTTAGCAGACTATCTTAATTGTTCTCAAGTTTCATATTCCAGATATGAATTGGGAACGAGAGATATTCCTACCGATATTCTTATTTCTCTTTCGGAATTTTATAATACAAGTATTGACTATTTATTGGGTCAAACAGACGAGAAAAAACCATATCCAAAGAAAAAATAAATTGTAATTTTTGAAGATTAACTAAAAAAATAGTTAGTCTTTTATTTTTTATGGATTTTATCAAGCAAAATGCCAAAAGCCAAGGAGTTTCGCAAATGGGTGACCTCACAGATACTTCCAACCATCAGGCGTACAGGAGGTTACGTTGCAAACGAGGATATGTTCGTTGAGAATTACCTCCCCTTTCTTGACGAACCATATCAGAATCTTTTCCGTCTGCAGATGACAGCCATCAACAAGCTGAACGAGCGTATCCGCCACGATCAGTCGCTGGTGGAGTTTACGAATCAGGTATCGAATACCGAAAACCTCAGATGGCGGATGTCAGTATGCGGAATTGCTGATGATATGTTACAATAAAACTTGACACAATCCAAGGAGAAAAAAATAATAAAATATAATAAAAAAGGGAGAGAGTCAAAAATGGGAACAGGAAGACAGTATTGGATCAATGTCAATAAAGTAGACAAAAAAATGCGGAATAAAATCAAATAAAATCGAGTTCAGCGTGAATAGGAGATAAACCGTTATTGTGAGAATGAGGTCTGATGGAATTATAAAAGCCATTTATATACTGAAATAAAGATAAATTCAAATCATCAAAAGAGGCATAAGTTTTCCTGTTTATCTCTTCCTTTTTCAAGTACTTGAAAAAGCATTCCATAACGGCATTATCATAAGGATAACCTTTGGCAGAAAAGGATTGTATCATATTAAGAGAATCGAGATGTTTTCGGAATTGAGAGGATGTAAATTGACATCCTCTATCGGTATGAAATATTATCCCATTTGATTTTCCTCTGGCAGCTACAGCCGAATTAACAGTATCTATTGCAAGACCGCATGCAAGCAAATCAAAACAATCAAAAATTGCCGAAACATATAGCTTTCCGTTGCGGGCTTTCAGTTCTGTAATGTCTGTAACACACTTTTTGTTTGGCTCATCTGCTTTGAAATTACGAAATTCCGTCGTCAACAAAGAAACGCGGATTGAGGAAGCAATGCTCTTTGGCGTAACGCT
>JAMPFN010000036.1 GCA_023664445.1 Clostridium sp.
TCAGGAAAATTTGCCAAAAAGACGTGTGCATATGCCTATGTGGACAGGTTCTAAATAGGGTGACTATATGTCAACAGGATCTAATTAAAGCGGCAGTATTATATGGAACTCCATAATAACACTGCCGCTGTTATTTTTATTATAAAAGATAATTGCTAAAATTTTCCCGATCTTCCTCCGTGAGATGAACCCGAAGAGCTTCTGTGAGTATGGCTTCCGCCGCCTCTGGAACTTGAAGATCCGCTCGAGGATTCTATTTTGGTTTTACTAAGCGTTTTGTAAAGGAAAATATCGTTGCTTTGGCTGATCCTTATAGAGTTATTTTCAATATACGAATCTGCGCTATGCTGAAATTTGACGCTTTTAAGCTGTCCTTTCATGATAAGCGTAACTATAAACGCCACGATCAATCCGATAATGACCGATATCTTGATAAGTATAGAGTAAAACGCAGATGTTCTTACATTGTTGTTTGTGTCAAACGGTTTTCCTTTTTCAGCCTGTGCAAGAAATTTCTCACATTGATCGGCAAAAATATTGAACGCGGATTCAAAATCATTTTCCGAAAGCTCGCCGCTCATGCAGTCAAAAATATAGTCGCAGCCGTAATCGGTAAAAGCTTTTATGCCATAGCCCTTGGTCGAGATAGCCCAATCGCGGTATTCCATACTTATAAGAAAGAGTATTCCGTCGTCGCTATATCCATTATAGTCGTAAAAATCGTCAGCGTAAGCTGTTGCGCTTTTGCCGTCCAATGAATCTACCGTTACAACAACTATGTCAACATAGTATTTTTTTCCGATTTCCTCCAAGCGGTCGGATAGCTGCTCGTCATTACTGATAAGATCGGCTGAATCCACAACATAAGGATATGTAAAATCAAATTCAGCGTCTTCCGCGCTAACCGTTACTGACATGCAGAAAAGGCATATAAAAGCAGGTAAAAGCATTTTTATTAATTTTTTCACGAGCAGCCCTCCTACATTATAAAGAATCCGATAACAGCGCTTAAAACGGTTGCTATGCCGAAAACTATGCCGAACCACTTCCAAAAAAGTCCTTTATCCAAAGGCAGGTTTCCGACAAATTTTCCTGTCTGTCCGTTCATGGCAAAGGTGAATTTCTGTCCGTTCCATGTTGTGTTGAGGATCCAAACCGGATACAGGGCATAGTTTACCTTGCTGCTTGTGAGATTTACGGTCGAGCTTCTCACGCTGACAGAGGAATAACCGGAAGTAAAGCGTCTGAAACCGTCCTCAACGCTTTTCTTTACGCGCTGATTCGCACGCCCGAAGCTCTGCTCGGAAGATACGTCATACTTATCGGCAATATACCCCGCGAGATAGGCGGTCTGAAAGCTCACGGCATCTCTGAAATTATAAGGCTCAAGCGATTCCATAAGATCGTCGGGCATTTTCTCCGAGCCGTCTACGGGTATGTGATCAAACGACATAGCTCCGCCCCTTTTAAGAAGAAAATAACTCGTTTCCGTATATCTATAGCTGCTGTCGCTCCAATGCCGCACTCTTTGCGCGTTGTAGTGTACAACAGAATCGGTATCACAGTCAAACAGCCAGAAAGGGACATAAACGCCCTTGATCTCATCAATGTGGTTTTCGTCCCTGAAAATCTTCGGAAGCAGTATCTTGCCTTTAAGGTGAGCCATAAACGAATCCTTTGCGGCTTTTTTATCAAGCTTGAACGGAATGACATAATCGGGACGCAGATCCCCGGCGAAATTGTTCTTCATAACGATAGGATTATCGCAATAAGGACATGCGGAGGCAGCGGTATTTTCATCGCAGATTATCTCGCCGCCGCACGATTCACAGGTATAGACCGACATTCCGGTCAGTTCTTCTTCACGCCAACGGTTATCCGAGCTGTTATTCCACTCCATATTGTCGTCAGCGGAATTGAGAGCCTCGTCAAAGGCTTTCATTGTGTCAACATCAAACTCGGAATCGCAGTACGGGCATTTCATATTCTGCGTGGAACTGTCAAATTCGATAGCGCCGCCGCATTTGGGGCATTTATATTCTAATAATTCAGTCATGCTTCAACCTCTTATTTTACATCGTTATCGTCGAAAATATCGCCGCATTCGGGACAGAACTTCGGCGGATTTTTCGGATCTTCGGGTTCCCATCCGCACTTGTCGCACTTATAAAGCGGCTGTCCTGCCGGCTTGGGCTTTCCGCATTCTGCACAAAACTTTCCCTTATTTACCGCACCGCAGGAACATGTCCAACCGTTTGTATCGGCAGGCTTGGGTTTTCCGCATTCCGAACAGAATTTAGCGGTATTTACCGCGCCGCAGGAGCATTTCCAACCGTTTGCCGCAGGAGCTGTCTGCGCCGACTCCTGTGCCGCCTGCTGCTGTGCGCCCATTGCAAAGAGATTCTGCGCATTTAAGCCCCCTGCTGTCTGTGCCATGTTCATACCCATAAATCCGGCCATCGCGCCGCCGGAATTTGAAGCTGCCGCTCTCATAGCGTCAGCCTGCGCGCCGACCATTGCAGCTCCTGCCATATTCGGATTTCTGAACACCGCAGTCTTTTGCAGTTCCTTTATCATGTCCTCATCTTCCTTGGGGGCATTGACAGAATTGATGCCGATAGAGATGATTTCAAGACCTCTCTGCCCCTGCCACTTTGCATTAAGCGCTTTGTTCATCGCTTCGCAAAGCTCCATGGTATGTCCCGGAAGCGCGCTGTATCTTACGCCCATGCTCGAAATTTCCGCAAATGCCGGCTGAAGAGCGTTTAAAAATTCCGATTTAAGCTGACGGTCGATGTCCTCTCTTACATATTCCTCCGAAACGTTTCCGCAGACATTTGTATAGAAAAGAAGCGGATCCATTATCCTGTATGAGTAAACGCCGTTGCAGCGAACGGAAATATCCACGTCAAGCCCGATGTTTGCGTCTACAACTCTGAAAGGCACAGGATTCGGAGTTCCGAACTTGTTGTCCATAAGTTCCTTTGTATTAATATAGTATACACGCTGATCCGTACCGGTATCTCCGCCGTACGTAAAACGTTTTCCGATAGTCTTGAAAGTATTTTTTATACCCTTTCCAAGACTTCCGCAAAAAAGACTCGGCTCGGACGACGTGTCGTACGTAAATTCGCCCGGTTCAGCACAGATATCGACTATCTTGCCCTTTTCAACAATTATCATGCATTGTCCGTCGGCAACGGCGATACCGCTTCCGTTTGTAATAACATTGTCGCTGCCCTTTGTATTTGACGAACGTCCCGACACCTTTTTGCGTCCTTTTTTTACAAGAATGTCATTCGGGAGCGCATCACAGTAAATAAATTCTTTCCACTGGTCAGCGAGCGTACCTCCTACAGAGCCGATTGCAGCTTTGATAAGTCCCATAAATATATCTCCATTCTGCCGTTTTCATGTCAGCGCATTAGCGTCTGCCTTAAAACTGCTTAAAATTCATATAATTATATTGTATCATTAAATTAAAATAATTGCAATACCTTTTTTGTACGAAATCACGCAAATCACAACTGCTGAATGGCAAATACTATCATTTACAGTCCCCGACTATAAATACATTTCTTATTTCTCGCTTTCGCGACTCACAGCGTATGCTGTGCCGGAGCGGAAGCTTGATTTTCTTTGGTTCGTTTCTTGCATCAAGGCAAGAAATGAACATACTGCGCAATTCGATTATGATCGAAATAGACCTCCTTGAAAACTTTCAAGGAGGTCTATTTATCAAGAAGTCATTATGTTATAACCCCTGAATTTTACTTGAAATTTATACCGAAATAAGATCCGACGCAATATTATTAAGATCTTCGATAACGACCGTCATTTCAGAAACGCTTTCGTTTATATGCTGCGAGCTTATATCGAGCATTTCTACCGCTTCGTTTGTACGGTCTACGCTTTGCCTTGTTTCGTCAACCTCCTCTACGATCTGATCGGAAGCAGACGTAATAACATTGATATTTGAAAGAATAGCGTTTGTGTGTTCTTCTACTTCTTTAAGAGTTTCAGCTGACCTTACGGCAAGCGTTCTGACCTCTCCGGCAACTACGGCAAAGCCCTTTCCGTTTTCGCCTGCCCTTGCCGCTTCTACAGAAGCGTTTATCGCAAGGATATTTGTTTGCTCGGAAATATTCTTGATATCCTCAAGTATTTTTGAGTATTCATCAATACTTAATTTTATTTCCGAAACATTCCCGGCAATACCGGAAGCCCTTGTGTGAATCTCGTTAATTTCGGTGTTAAGCGCCTGCATATCGTCTTTTATGCTTGCGTTTTTAACGGTATTGTCAGCAACATTTTCCGCAATTGGCTGTATTTTATATTTAAGATCTGTAAGATGTGAAAGAATCTGTTCGGCAGCGTTTTTAAGTGAATTGTTCTGCACTTCTATCTTTTCCCGCATTTCATGCATTACCTGTTTTTCATGCTCAACACAGTTGGAAGGCTTATTATTGCCGGCACATATAGTTAAAGCCATATTGCGGCAGCTCTTGAAACCGCATGCGTGACAATCGATATGCCTGTCCGCCTCGGTGAATTTGCCCATACTCTTGAACACTTCATCGATCTCTTGTTCCGTCGGCGGAACGGAAGTACATCTATTGACATATTTTCTCATAAAGTCTTCCATTCTCAGCGACTTGAATAACCTCTTATGAAAACGCTCGGATTTGCTTCGTTTTCTTGTCCATTTTCTTGCGCTTATCATAATATCATAAGCGCTGAAAGAATTTATTCCTTCCTTTGCGCCGGGACCGGAATTACAGCCGAATTCGCAGGAAAGTACATCATAAACAGTCGGCAGCTTGTCGTTGGTGGATTTAAGATATGAATCAAAATCATCGTATACTTTATGTACGCCCTCGGACGTCGCGACAGCAAGTTCCGGAGCATATTCATGCAGACATTCTTTAAGACCGCCCGGAATAGGATAAAACGCACCGTCAAATCCGCGGTTTGCTGAAAATTCAAATGGGCTGCGGCCTGTCGGAAGCTGTATACGGTTCTTATTAAGATATTCGGAAAGCCGTTTGAACGTAACGTTATAGCTTATAACACCCGTATTCCTAAATTCATCGCCCTTTGCAATGCACGGAGTAAGACCGACAAGTATGTCGTTATTATTCAAATATCTGCGTACATAAATAGCGGCGCACATAAGCGGCGACTGTACCGGAGAAAGTTTCTCAAGAAGCTTCGGCTTATGCTTTTCCGCATAATTTACTATAGCGGCGCAAGGCTGGGAAATAATCTTTTTCCCGGGATTTCTATTCAGATATTCGATATGCATATATGTACAGATATCAGCGCCGAAAGCTCCGTCGTAGATCTCATGAGCCCCATTGTCCTTGAGCCATTTAAGTACATGACGCCATTTGCCGTCCATAGCGGATTTTATGGCAGGCGCAACAATGAACGATACCTTTTGTCTTTTCATAAGACCGAGAACCGTTTCAAGATCATCATCATAATATCGCGCGCCGTGACGGCATTCCCTTATGCATTCACCGCATGAGATGCATTCTTTAGGGTTTACCTTTACCACATTTCCGTCATAGCGGTTAGCGTTAGGTACGGGACATGTTCTTATACAGGCGTCACAGCCTATACACTTATCTTCAATAACATGTATCATATTAAACACTCCTTTTTTAAAAATAAGTATATTTACATTTTGTATGCAAGATACAAAGAACTTGCAGGCAAATTTTATTACAAAGCTTTAAGACTTCTTTGTACGGTATCAATAATTTGTTTCGACTTCTTCGTCAAGCAGTCTGCTTATTTCGCAGAGCCTTTCAAAATTAGGCTCCCCGCTCGGTATAAAGTCGAGAATTATATTGTCGTTAATTTCACAAAGACATTTTTTGACATTCCATACGTTTTCAAGAACGTGGTAAATTCTTTTATTAGGCGTACTCTTTTCAAAGAATTCGCTGTTGTCTTTACCAAACATTTTTGCCGCAAACGCGCCGACAGCCGCCGAACGCGATTGACCGCCGTAGCAATGTACAAGCAGAGTATCGACATCTTTATGCTCTTCTATAAAATTTATTATTTTCAGGGCGTGCTCTTCATTGAACAGCGATATTTTTTCTCCTTCGGTAACCTTATCGTCAACCAAAAGTGTTAAAACGCCTTTACAAAAGTTATTCTCCGAAAATTTAAAACCGAATCCGCCTATATACGAATCCTGAATGGATATCACAGCATAGCTGTCCTTTTTAACGGCAACTTCTTCTCTGCCGTAAGGATAATAATGATCCAGTACATATTCAAAGGCGTCATAAAGCGATCTTACAAGTATTTTATCCATATTTTCCTCTTTAAAAATTAATAAACGCTTGTGTTCGTTTCTTGCCTTGATGCAAGAAACGAACCAAAGAAAATCAAGCTTCCGCTCCGGCACAGCTTGCGCCGCAGAAGCGTAAAATATCGACTATCTTTATAGTCGATGACTGTAAATAATAAATTTTACCATTCAGCAACTATATTTACATCAGCGGATACGTTTATTATATTAAAATCTTTGATTCATGTATGTGCAAAAACTTTAATCAACAAGTGTTTATATTTATTATACCATATTTTTTTTAATTTGTAAAGTACAAAATCGTCATATATTTTATAACAACTGTAACATTACAATAAAATTACCATAATTTTAAAAAAACACTTGCTTTATTGAGATAAAAATAGTATAATATTTATTAGGAGTTTTCTCTTAGAACCTGTGTTCATAGAAAATTTATGCGGATTTTCGTGCATAATTTTTCAGAGAACGAGGCAATTTTTTGCGGGCATACCGGCGTATGGCAAAGAAAATTAACGAAGTTATCGGGAAAGTTTGCCGAAAAGACGTGTGAAGATTCTATGAATACAGGTTCTTAAATTTTTTTACGGAGGTTTTAAACAATGGCGTTTAAAAGCGAATACTTAAATAAGGTATACGATAAGGTATGCCAGAGAAACAAGGGCGAGGAAGAATTCCTCCAGGCTGTAAAGGAAGTTCTCGAAAGCTTAGAGCCTGTAGTTGAAAAAAGACCCGAAATCGAGAAGAAAGGTATCATCGAAAGACTTGTTGAGCCTGAAAGATTTATCCAGTTCAGAGTACCGTGGGTTGACGACAACGGCAACGTACAGGTAAACAGAGGCTTCAGAGTTCAGTTCAATTCCGCAATCGGTCCGTACAAGGGCGGTTTAAGACTTCACCCGACAGTCTGCGCTTCTGTAATCAAGTTCCTTGGATTTGAGCAGATATTCAAAAACAGCCTTACAGGTCTGCCTATCGGCGGCGGTAAGGGCGGCTCCGACTTTGATCCTAAGGGCAAATCAGATAATGAAGTTATGAGATTCTGTCAGAGCTTTATGACAGAGCTTTCAAAGCACATCGGTGCTGATACAGACGTTCCTGCCGGCGATATCGGCGTTGGCGCAAGAGAGATCGGCTTCATGTTCGGTCAGTACAAGAGATTGAGAAACGAATTTACAGGCGTTCTGACAGGCAAGGGACTTTCATACGGCGGTTCACTCGCAAGAACAGAAGCCACTGGCTATGGTCTTTGCTACTTTACGGACGAAATGATCAAATGCATGAAGAACGAAAGCTTCAAGGGCAAGACAGTTGTTATTTCAGGTTCGGGCAACGTCGCTATTTACGCTACTCAGAAGGCTACAGAGCTTGGCGGCAAGGTCGTTGCGCTTTCAGACTCAAACGGCTATATCTACGATCCTAACGGCATAAACCTTGACGTTGTTAAGCAGATCAAGGAAGTTGAAAGAGGAAGAATCAAGGAATACTGCGACAGAGTTCAGGGCGCAACCTATACGGAAGGCTGCAAGGGTATTTGGACTATCAAGTGCGATATCGCTCTTCCTTGCGCTACTCAGAATGAACTTGACGGCGAATCCGCTGACGCTCTCATCAAGAATGGCGTAATAGCAGTTGCAGAGGGCGCTAATATGCCTTCAACTCCGGACGCTATTGAAAAGTTCCAGGCAGCAGGAGTTATGTTCGGTCCGGCAAAGGCTGCAAACGCAGGCGGTGTTGCTACTTCCGCTCTTGAAATGTCACAGAATTCTGAAAGACTTTCATGGACATTTGAAGAAGTTGACGCTAAGCTGAAAAATATAATGATCAACATTTTCCACAACTCATATGACGCCGCTGAAAAATACGGCATGAAGGATAACCTCGTTGCAGGCGCTAACATCGCCGGCTTCGATAAGGTCGCAGACGCTATGATGTGGCAGGGTGTTGCATACTAATAACGCAGCGGTCATATCAGACAGCACATAGATTATCCCCACAGATTTCTGTGGGGATTGTTTTTCAGGAGGATCAAAATGAAACTTCCGACAAACAGGAGATGCCCATGGTGCGGAGAAATTGTCAAAAAAATTATATGTAATAAATATGGTATAAAGACATGCGGAAACTGTGGAAACAAATATATCGCTCATAATGGAACTGTATCAAAGATTTTTGTCTTATTTTCTGTTTTTTGGGGCATAATTGCCGTATTATCAATAAATCATATATCTATAGCTTTTATATATGGTTTTTTCTATATTTGCATATGTGTATTAAGCGAAAAAATTATTACTTATGAACGATATAACGACGATAGCATAAGATTCAGCATAAAAAAATACAGCGCGAAAATAACCTTTGAACATGACGATAAATTCTCGACGGAGTACATTAAAGCAAGGATCTTCCTTTCAGACAAAGCTGTTATCCCGATATGCTTTGCAGATGAAAACGATAAACCGCTATCTCACGTAATATGCATAAATATGGAAGATACAAGGCGTATAAGCTATACTGAATATGAGTGCGTTTTTTCATTTCTGCCGAATTCGCACGTAAACTGCTACGCTTATAAAACATGTGATTTCTACTTATTTGACGGCGACAGAAAGCGTATTGCAAAAGGGCGCATATTGGATGAATATAACAGGTTCTAAATCAATTCTCACAGACGCTTTTGCTGTTGGGATAATTCTTTAAGGAGGTTTGCTATGAAATTATCATCAGAGCGCAAATGTCCGTGGTGCGGAGAAGCTGTCGATGACATAAAAGGCGTCAAAGAACGCTATCCTACAAAAGAATGTGCCAACTGCGGAAAAAAATACTCATTTCACTATAAAAGCAATATCTTTCTTTTTTCGGATTTTATACTTGTCCTGCTGCTTATCGGCATATCGCTTGCAATGATTAAAAGGCTTTTTCTGCTTATTGTATGCGCGGCGCTTATAATCTGCGCGCTGCTTCTTCGGAGAATAAGTCCTTATGAAATGTACGATGACGACGGCGTACCGATAATGAAAAGGTACAGGGCAAAGCTTACATTCGACCAAAAAGATACGTCGCCCGAAGATGCTCTGAAAATACGGCTTTTCTTAATGGAAAAGGCAATCATTTCGATATGCTTTTCCGACGGCAGCGATACTCACCTATCAGACGCTGTATGCATAAGCATTGAAAGCGCACGCAGAATATCTGCGTACAAATATGAATGTACATTCAGCTTTCTGCCGCTTTCGCCTGTCAGCTATGACGTTTCAAAAACATCTGATTTTTTCATTTTAGATAGTGACAAAAATCATATTGGAAAAGGCAAAATAATGGCTGATTATAATAAATTCGTGTGAATAATAAAAAGTTTAGGTCAAGCCCTTATGGGGGACGCTGTCCCCCTGACCCCCTGCTTAAGGGAACAAGTTCCCTTAAGAATCCCAGTTTAATTTTCTATCCGTCCCAAAAGGGACGGATAGAAAATTGAAAGGAAACTAAAAAACTTGCACTTTAAGCGAAGATCAGGAGATAACTCCCTCAAAATTGCAAATCATAATCGCTGAATGGTAAATACTATCATTTACAGCCCCGTCTATAAATACATTTCTTATTTTTCGCTTCTGTGACTCACAGCGCAGGCTGTGCCGGAGCGGAAGCTTGATTTTCTTTGGTTCGTTTCTTGCATCAAGGCAAGAAATGAACATATAGACATTTTAAGGGGACGCTTTGCAAATGAAAGCGTCCCCTCTTTAAAACGACGGTAAATGGATCACGAATACTTTGAATAAAAGATAATATGCGTTTACGCATATTATATCACCGATGATTTCTTTTTCTTTGTTCTGATAATAGGCTTTTCACCGTCTGTAACACACTTTGCTGTTACTGTAATGGATACTATATCAGGATCAGACGGCGATTCAAACATCGACTGCATAAGAATATTTTCTATAATAGAGCGAAGTCCTCTTGCGCCTGTTTTCTGCTCGATCGCCTTTTTGGCTATCTCAATAAGAGCGTCCTTTTCAAAATCAAGCTCGATATCGTCGTAATCAAAAAGCTTTTTGTACTGCTTGATTATCGCATTTTTAGGCTCTGTCAGAATGTTTACAAGGGCTTCCTCGTCAAGTTCATCCAAAACGGAAATTACAGGCAGACGTCCGACAAGTTCGGGTACGATGCCAAACTTGACAAGATCCTGTGAAATAACCTTATGGAAAATATTTTTAGATATTTCTTTCTTTGAAGAAACCTCTGCGCCGAAACCTATCGCTGAAGAATTAACACGCTTTTGTATCGCTTTTTCAAGACCGTCAAAAGCGCCGCCGCATATAAACAGTATATTTTTCGTGTTTATCTGAATAAATTCCTGATTCGGATGCTTTCTTCCGCCCTGCGGAGGAACATTTGAAACAGTACCCTCGATTATTTTCAGAAGCGCCTGCTGTACGCCTTCTCCGCTTACATCTCTTGTAAGCGACGTATTCTCGGACTTTCTTGCTATCTTATCGATCTCGTCTATATATATTATGCCTCGCTCCGCCGCTTCAACGTCAAAATCAGCCGCCTGTATAAGACGCAGAAGCACGTTTTCAACATCGTCGCCGACATATCCCGCTTCCGTTATCGTCGTAGCGTCGGCTATCGCAAAAGGAACATCGAGTATCCTTGCGAGAGTGGACGCTAAGAAAGTCTTTCCGACACCGGTAGGTCCTAAAAGCAGAACGTTGCTCTTTTGTATCTCGACATCTTCGCCGTCGTCATGGCTTATGATCCTCTTATAGTGATTATAAACCGACACCGCAAGAGTCATTTTAGCCTTATCCTGACCTACGACATATTCGTCAAGCACAGCCTTTATCTCAACAGGCGTCAACAGATTTATCGACGCAAGACCGTCCGATTTTCTTTTATCGGCGGAAGATTTTTTGGAAGGCTTTGTCTTTGCGAGAGGACCGAGCAGAAGCTCATAGCAGTATACAACGCACTCATCGCATATATTAGACGTACCGGCTGTAAAAATGCTCTGTACCTTATCTTCGCTTTTTCCGCAGAAATTACAAAATTTTAATGGTTTATCCATCATAATAAAGCGCTCCCCGATTATTATCTCTTACTTATTACTTTATCTACCAAACCGTAAGCCTGTGCCTCATCGGCAGACATGAAATTATCTCTTTCAGTATCCTGACATATCTGATCGTATGACTTGCCTGTATTTTCGCTCAGGATCTTGTTTAATCTTTCCTTTGTTTTAAGAAGATTTTCTGTCCTGATCTTAATATCCGTCGCCTGTCCCTGAAGTCCGCCGGAAATCAGCGGCTGATGTATCATGACCTCGGCATTAGGCAGCGCAAGCCTTTTTCCCTTAGCTCCGGAAGAAAGCAGAAACGCTCCCATAGACGCCGCAAGTCCGATACAGATAGTTGACACGTCGCATTTGATATACTGCATGGTATCGTATATCGCAAGTCCGGCTGTAACAGAACCGCCCGGACTGTTGATATAAAGGCTTATATCCTTTTCGGGATCCTGGCTTTCAAGATAAAGAAGCTGCGCCACGATAAGACTTGCCGTAGTATCGTTAACATCTTCCGAAAGCATTATTATTCTGTCATTGAGCAGTCTTGAGTAAATATCATAAGAACGCTCCCCTCTGCTTGTCTGTTCTACAACGTAAGGTACCAAAGCCATATTTATTCTCCCTTTCAATATCTGTTTTATTGCCTAACCTATTATTAAGAGCCTGTCTTGACAGCCTCTAACAAATGCGGCTGCCCGATCAAGGACAGCTCCGCATATATCCGATTATTCTTCGTCATCATCCTCGTCTTCCTGAGGAACAAGTGTGTTGTCAACTATAGCGTTTTCCTTGACAAAATCAGCTGCCTTTACAGTCTTAAGATCTGTAATATAAGCGTCCATATCGATCCTCGGCTTTACATCCTCGACTGACATGTTGTTTGCCTCGGCATAATCCTTAAGACCGTCATTGATATCTTCCTCTGTAGGAATAAGATTTTCCGTATCGGCAATCTTTTCAAGAGCAAGTCTAAGCTTAACTTCATTTTCAGCTCTTTCTCTGAACGTTTCTCTGAACGAATCCATATCCATTCCTGTATACTGGAGATAAATATCAACGCTCATTCCCTGATATTTGAGGCTGTTTTCAAAATCTCTGATAAGGAAATCGATCCTCTTATCAAACATACACTTAGGAACGACACATTCTACAGTATCAATAAGCTTCTGCATAAGATAATCGTTGAACTGTGTTTCAGCTCTTGTTTCAGCCTGCTGTTCAAGCTTTGTTTTGATATCGTTCTTCCATTCCTCAATAGTTTCAAATTCCGTAGTATCCTTGATAAGCTCGTCATCGATCTCGGGAAGCTCGGTCATATTGATACCATGAAGCTTGACCTTGAATACCGCAGGCTTTCCTGCGTATTCCTCCATCTGATATTCTTCGGGGAATGTAACGTTAACGTCAAACTCGTCGCCGATAGAATGTCCGACGATCTGATCCTCAAATCCCGGAATAAACTGTCCGCTTCCTAATTTAAGCGGGAACTCGTCAGCCTTTCCGCCGTCAAACGCCTCGTCGTTCATAAAGCCTTCAAAGTCGATTATAACTTCATCGTTCAGCTCGGCAGGTCTGTCGTCAACAGAAACTATTCTTGCGTTTCTCTGACGGATCTGCTCTATCTGAACCTTGATATCATCTTCCGTAACTTCCTTTATGTCCTTAGGCGCTTTAAGACCCTTGTATTCCGAAATTGTCACCTCAGGCTTTGTGATACAAATCGCCTTGTATTCAACGCCGTTTTCCTCGTCAGCGGAAATTACCTCAACTCTCGGAGTGTCGACGAGAACAAGTTCCGATTCTCTTATTGCGGCGGGCATATCCGTATTGATAAGATAGTTTATAGCTTCCTCATAGAAAACGCCCTCGCCGAAATACTTTTCGATAAGCTTCTTGGAAGCCTTGCCCTTTCTGAATCCCGGAACCTGAATATTCTTTTTCTGACGCTGAAAAGCCCTGTCGATAGCGGCGCTGAAAGTTTCGGCGTCAGCTGTGAATACAAGCTCGTGTGTATTTACGTCAACCTTAGTTGATGATTTCAAACCCATTTTTAATATCCTCCAATTTAATTATAAGTGCATACCTTTACTATTATAACATAAGACGGAAAATTTTTCTACACAATTTCATCATTTTTTTGTACTTCGTCACATTGCACAAATTACATTATTTTTTCAGGACAAAATTGTAAAAAATCACTCGATATCAATTTAAAATCAATGCCCTCGCGTTCTCCATTCAAAGCGTTTTTTATAGCCGGACCATGTAGATGCCCATACCAACATTTTTTTATATCATACTTAAAAAGCACGTCGAGTATATCCAGATTAATGCTGCTGCCGTAAACAGGGGGATAATGCATGAATACAAGCGGATCCAAGCCCTCTTTAACAGCCGATTCTATGGAAACGGAAAGTCTTCCCGCCTCTCTTGCCAAAACCTTAGCGTCGGCAGATTCGTCGGGCATATTTACCCAGCCCCTCGTACCGCATATACCGTAATTTTCATAGGCAAAATGATTATTGTGCAGAATATTCAGAGTGTCAAATCCCCAAAGTGAAAATGTATCTTCCATTTTTTTACGCGATCCCCACCAGTAATCATGATTTCCCTTCAGGATTATCTTTCTTCCCGGCATTTCATGTATCCACCTAAAATCATCATAGGCGTCTTTTATATTCATTGCCCACGATATATCGCCGGCAAGAACTATGGTATCATCAGCCGAAACATTTTTCCGCCAGTTTTCTTCCAAAATATTCATATAGTTTTCCCAACCGCTGAAAATATCCATAGGCTTTGACTTTACGCTCAAAGAAAGGTGGAGATCGCCGATAACAAATAACGACATCAGATAAGACCAAAATCTTTGATAACGTAATTATTCATATCCGATTTTTCGATAGATCCGGAGAATCTTCTTTCCCTGTCTTTCAGATCGGCAAGCGCGGACGGTACAGGAATATTTGAAAGCTCCGCAAGCTTATCCACCATAGCGTATTCGTCAAGATCGGATTTTCCGCCTTCGATAGCTTCAAGAACGCTTGAGCTGAACTTGTAAGGACTTGCGGTAGACGCGATAAGAGTTTTTGCCGTATCGCCCGTAGCCTTTTTGTAGTCCTCATAGACCTTGACCGCAACAGCGGTATGCGTATCGCAGGTATATGAATATTTTTCGTAGATCCTCTTTATAGTAGCCTTTGTTTCGCTGTCGTCACAGAAACCGCCGAAAAATTCTTCTTTGAGGACTTTCTTGACAGCGTCGCTGACTTCATATCTGCCTGTTTGAGCAAGGCTTCCGAACCATTCTCTTATCTGCGCGTCGTCATGACCTGTAAGCATATAGAGAAGTCTTTCAAGGTTGCTGGATATCAGAATATCCATTGACGGGGAACACGTTGCATAAAAATCCCTGTTCCTGTCATAAACGCCCGTTTCGATAAAGTCCGTCAGAACCTTATTGATGTTTGAAGCGCAGATAAGCTTGTTTATCGGCAGTCCCATTTTTTTAGCGTAATAAGCCGCAAGAATATTTCCGAAATTACCCGTCGGAACAACAACGTTGATATCGTCGCCAAGCTCTATCTCGCCGCTTGACGCCAAAGAAGCGTACGATGAGATGTAGTATACTATCTGCGGAACAAGTCTGCCCCAGTTAATGGAATTCGCGCTTGAAAACATAAGTCCGGCGCCGTCCATTTTTTCCTTTATGTCCTTATCGGTAAAGATAGCCTTGACACCGTTCTGACAGTCGTCAAAATTGCCCTTGACAGCGCATACGCCTACATTTGAGCCAAGCTGTGTAGTCATCTGTCTTTTCTGCATCGGGCTTACTCCGTCCTCCGGATAGAATACGAGTATCTGCGTACCCTCAACGTCCTTAAAGCCCTCAAGAGCCGCTTTTCCCGTATCGCCGGAGGTTGCAACAAGAATTATTATCTTCTTGTCAAGATTTATTTTTTTAGCAGAGGTCGTAAGAAAATACGGAAGTATCTGCAAAGCCATATCCTTGAACGCACATGTCGGACCATGCCACAGCTCAATCATATATGTTCCGTCAAAAAGCTCCGCTATCTCGGCGATATTTTCCGTTTCAAAATTTTTTGTGCTGTACGCGTTGTCGGTACAGTACTGTATCTCGGCATCGGTAAAATCAGTCAGATACTTCTTAAAGATATATGCCGCTCTGCACGAATAATTAAGATCGGCAAGATACTTTATCTCATCAAGAGTTATTTTCGGAATGGATTCGGGGACGAAGAGTCCGCCGTCCTCAGAGATACCCCTTGTGATAGCATCGGCGCTGTTTACTTTGATATTGCTGTTTCTTGTACTCTTATAATACATAATACCCACCCTTTTAAGTTTTTTAAACGCCCGAACCGTCAAAAGCGTTTGAGATATATTCAAGGCTCAAACCGCCGCTGTCCGATGAACTTACAAACGCCGCATCGAATCTTGGCTGAAGCTTACAGCCTGTTTTTCTGATAAACTGTTCTGCGGATCTTATTATTCTCCGCTGTTTTTTTCTGTCAATAGCGTCTTCAAGACAGCTGCCGTTAGTACGGTATTTTATCTCGACAAAGCAAATATAATTTCCGGCAGACGCCACTATATCGACTTCTCCGCCCTCCGCCTTGAAATTCCGCTTTATTATCCTATAGCCTTTTTCTTCAAGACATCCGCAGACAAAGCTTTCCGCATGATATCCGTAATTACTTCTTTTCATATATTTTTTTCAAAAATGACATTCGATGCTCTGGACACGGTCCGAACTCGAGGATCTTTTCCCTGTGAAGCTTTGTTCCGTAGCCCTTATGCCTTTCAAATCCATACTGCGGATATTTTTCCGCCATTTCAAGCATATATCTGTCCCTTGTAACCTTTGCGAGTATAGATGCCGCCGCGATCGAAGCGCTGCTTGCGTCGCCCTTTACAAGCGTTCTCACCTCGCAGGGAAGGTCGGGAGCTTTGTTTCCGTCCGCTATAACGAGCTTCGGCATACTTTCAAGTCCCAAAACGGCTCTTCTCATCGCAAGCATTGCGGCAGCAAGAATGTTTATCTCTTCTATCTCCGCAACAGTTGCTCTCGCAACACAGTAATCAAGCGATTTTTCAGTAATTTCTTCATACAAAAGCTCCCGTTTTTTTTCCGAAAGCTTTTTGCTGTCATTAAGTCCCTCTATCGGATTTTCGGGGTCAAGAATTACCGCCGCCGCATAGACATCGCCGGCAAGAGGTCCTCTGCCGGCTTCATCCGTACCGCAGAAGTTTGCGCCGATGCTGTTTCTCACAGCATCGTCATATTCCCAAAGCGGAGATATCATTCCTCTTCCTCCTTAGGCAGCTCAAGCGTTATTCTTCCGAGCTTTCCGCTGCGGAATTCGTCAAGCAGCATAATAGCCGCCCTTTCGGTATTTACTTCGCCGCCCGAAATAAGCATACCTCTTTTTCTGCCGATTCTTTCAAGCAGTTCAAAGCCTTCTCCGTTCGTATCTATCTTGTATCTTTCAGCAAGAGCTTCCGGACAATGCTGCGACAGGTTTTCAAGCAGAAACGACGCCAACGCCTCGATATCAAGGATATCGTCCTTTACAGCTCCTGTAAAGGCAAGCTTTCTCGCAGCGTTCTGATCTTCAAACTTCGGCCACAAAACGCCCGGCATATCGAGCATTTCAACGTTATCGCCGAACTTTATCCACTGCTTTGAGCGCGTAACGCCCGGTCTGTCCTCGACCTTTGCTTTTTTTGACTTGGACATACGGTTTATGAACGAAGACTTTCCGACATTCGGTATACCAACTATCATCAGACGCAGCGGCGCGCCCTCTATCCCCTTTTCGCGGCGCTTGTCCATAAGTTCCTTCAGAAGTACGTTTTTTACGGCAGGCAGAAAATTTTTCAGCCCGTTTCCGCTTTTGCAGTCCGCTTTCAGAACGGTAAAACCCAATGCCTTGTAATAATTTATCCACATAGACGTGGCGTTGTCGTCAGCCATATCGGATTTATTGAGCAAAAGCATTTTCGGCTTGTTTTTCACAAGTCTGTCCATTTCGGGATTACGGCTTGACATAGGTATTCTCGCGTCAAGTATTTCCACTACCCCGTCAACAAGAGAAAGATTCGACTGTATCATTCTCCGGGTCTTTGTCATGTGTCCCGGAAACCATTGTATGGAAGCCATTTCAGCCATGATCACGCCTCCTTTTAATCGACGCCGCCGAATTTATCAAGCGGATAAACTCTCAGAATTATTTCTCCGAGAACATCCTCCTCCGGCACAAGACCTATATCCGGATGACGGCTGTCCATGGAAAGATTCCTGTTATCGCCCATAACGAACAAATATCCCTCGGGAACAGTCAGCGGATATGTAAACGCAAGCTCGTTTCTTACGGTCGGCTCGCTTATATATTTCTCATCAAGCGTCCTGCCGTCAACCTTGACAGTACCGCTTTCAAAATCAATATCAATTGTCTGTCCGCCCTTAGCGATAACTCTTTTTACAATGCTTTTATCAAGCCCCTCGCCCTCGACGACCTTTCCGTCGGCATTTATAAGATGCGACCCCTTATTGTCAATAACGACGACATCGCCGTTTTCAGGAGAAACGCCTATTTTTCTCATTACAAGCTTATCGTTTTCCGCAAGCGTCGGGGACATTGACGTACCGTTTACGTCGATCATGCCTATAACATAAGTATACAGCATAAGTATCGCAAGAAATACCGCTATGACCCATTCGGCAATATCGGTAATGTGATCTATACCGAAAATGTCGCTGTCATATCTGATAAGCGCATCGTCGTCCCACAATCCCGTACTTTCTTTACGCTTCTTTTTTTCGTCAGGTCTTCTGCGGATATTGTTTTCGGGCATAGGTACGGCAACAGAAGCGTTTTCCGTAAACGCCGCCTCTTCGCTTTCAACGGGCATTTCTTCATGAGAAGGCGTTCTGTCCTCGTAGGAGCGTCTGTTCTCATGTGTTTTTCCGCCTTCGGCAGCCGCATGATTTTCGGCTTCCTGTCTGATTTGAACAGGCGGTCTGTTTTCTGAATATCTTCTGCTTTCAGACGAAGCGTAATTTATTATAGATTCCTCAAACTGTTTTTCCTGCACCTCGCGCTGTTGTCTGGCGCGCTTTATTTCCTCGACCCTTTTAGCCGCTCTCGCCTTTGCGGCCTCCGCCTTTTGCGCTTCGGTCGGAATACGCGATATCGTTATTCCGTCAGGAGCAGGCTCGGGCTTTGGAGTCTGCGCGTTTACGGGATTATTTCTCTGCGCGCTGCTTGGCGCAGGACGAACGGGCTTTCTTGGGGTATATGGGTTTTTGGCGGTTTCCGCAAGAATTCTTTCAAGAGCCTCTTCACGGCTTTCCCTTGACATTTTACTCATACTTCACACCCCATATCACAAAATTACTCGAGGATCTTGAATTTATCAAACGGATAAAATCTCAAAACCGCTTTTCCTATAACGTCCTCTTTTTTTACAAATCCAACGCTCGGGTCGCGGCTGTCAATTGAATTATTTCTGTTATCGCCCATTACGAACACATATCCTTCCGGCACGGTCACAGGATAGTCGAATGCTCCGGGATTGAGATATGTCGGCGCTTTTATATAACTCTCCGAAAGCGTCTCGTCGTCAACCTTCACGATACCGTTCTCAAAATCAATATCAATAGTCTGTCCCTCGTCCGCAATAACGCGTTTTATAAGGCGTTTTCCTATGCTTGCTCCGGAAACAAGCTCTGTATTATCACTGCCTTTTTTATAATAATACGCCTTTTCGTTTTCAATTATAACAATATCTCCGACCCTCGGAGTATACAAAAAAGTAAACATAATAAGCTTATCCGGCGGAATGTCCGGGTCGATCGATTCATTAAGCGTCGGCTGCATGGACGAACCGTCGACCGTTACCGGTCTGCATATAAACGTAAAGATCAGGATAACCGCGAAAATCGATACAATGATCGATTCACAGATCTCCATAAAATCGTTAAAAATATCTTTCGGTTTCTGCGTAATATCCTCTTTAACCTCTTCTTCGACTTGCTGCGTTTCCATCAGTCATACCTCCGATCGACAAGTTAGAAGCTGTTCTCACAGGCATGATCGCACGTCTTTTCCCATGAGAAAAACCTCCGGCAGTAAACAATAGCAAAAAAGGGACTTAAACGTCCCTTAGAGCCTGTTCGGTATCTTTCTTTGCGCATCTTTTCGGCAGATACCGAACAGGCTCTTAACAGAAACAAGCCGCAGCGGCGTAAAGCCGCCGCAGCCTCAAACCATCCTCGGGACGGTATTACTTGATCTGTTCCTTGACCTTTGCAGCCTTACCCACTCTGTCGCGCAGATAATAAAGCTTAGCTCTGCGGACCTTACCGTATCTTACGATCTCGACCTTGTCGACAACGGGCGAGTGAAGAGGGAATACTCTCTCGATTCCGCAGCCGTGCGCAACGCGTCTTACTGTAAATGTTTCGCTGATCCCGCCGTGCTTCTTGGCGATGACCGTACCCTCAAAAACCTGAATACGGCTCTTGTCGCCTTCCTTGATCCTTACGTGTACCTTAACGGTATCGCCTACGGAAAATTCGGGTACTTCTGTTTTTTTGCTCGGATTGCTGATGATCTCAAGTGCGTTCATTTCAATTTCCTCCTAATTCCCGGCATTCTTACCGCATTTTTTATGCAAGTCCCGATACATAAGCGGAACTTTGCGGCAGCGGACTGCCTTGTTTAATGTCTTTTTACGGCATCAAACTCTCGTAAGGACGCAACTGCCCTTACGGATTTCAAATGCTCTTCTATCATAACATATTTTCAAAAAAAATGCAAGTATTTTTTCAAATATTTTTTCGGAATATTGGAAAACGTCCGTTTATGACCTTGACAAATCCGCCGGCATACATTAATATAATATAGTCGTCCTACTTGAAATCGAAACAATTTCAAGTAGGACGACTATAAATAAAATACTTCGCAAAGGAGAAATAATCATGAAATTTCATCATATTGTACTCGGTCCGCTTGCGGTAAACTGTTATGTTATCGAAACCGAAAATAAAAACGCCGCCGCGATAGACATAGGCGGAAATTACGGCAAACTGAAATCGCTTCTTGACGAAAAAGGTCTGACTCTCAAAAAAATACTGCTTACCCACGGTCATTACGATCACTTCGGCGGCGTTGCGGAAGCAGTAAAGGATACGGGCGCAGAGGTATATATCCATAAAAACGACGCTCCCATGCTCACCGGCAGAATAGAATCCCTCTCAGATGAAATAAGCCTCGAACCGTTTGCGCCCGTCGAAAAATTCACGGTGATCGACGACGGAAGCATGATCGCTCTCGACGAGCTTACATTTAAGGTAATAGCGACTCCCGGTCACACAAAGGGCGGCGTCTGCTACCTATGCGGCGAATTTATCTTTACCGGCGACACGCTTTTCGCTCTTTCCATGGGAAGAACCGATTTCCCCGGCGGCAGCCC
Source organism: Clostridium sp. (assembly GCA_023664445.1). GTDB lineage: Bacteria > Bacillota > Clostridia > Oscillospirales > Ruminococcaceae > Porcipelethomonas. The sequence goes on from JAMPFN010000036.1 coordinate 20,901, forward strand.
CATCGAGCTTCACCGATCGCTCATGAAGCTTGCCGAGATTGAAGAAGATCTGAAGGTCTGCCCCGGTCATAACGAGATGTCAACTCTTGCGTTTGAAAAGCGAAACAATCCTTACATGAAGGAAGATCCTTATGAAGATCTTATTTAGCGGAAACGATTTCAAATACGAAACGGAAGCGACCGTCAAGCTTTTTGTTCCGTCGCGCTTTACCTTTCATTACGATATGACCGATGCGGACGGCGATATTGTCATGACGCGCCTTAAAAAAGGCAGAAAATACTCCTATCTTTATTCATACTGCCGCATAAACGGCGTTGTCTGCCGTAAAGCCGCTCATTTTGAAAACTCGCTTGCGGACAGGCAACTTTGCGAGCATGAGCTTTGCCGCCTTGTATACCTGTGTCTGCAAAAGATCACAGGCATAACGCCTCCGTGGGGACTTATGACAGGCATCAGACCCGTCAAAAAAATGTCCGGACTTTTAAGCATGGGACTTGACAAGGAGCAGTCCTTCCGCGCTCTCAAAAGCAAATTCATGGTTTCCGACAGCCGCCTTGAGCTTGCGTATATGACGGCTGTAAACCAGATGCCGCTCATCGGGGATTATTCCGAAAGAACCGTAAGTCTTTATATATCCATACCATTCTGCCCTACAAGATGCAGCTACTGCTCCTTCGTTTCGCATTCGATGGACAGCGCGTACAAGCTTATCCCCGATTATGTAAAAGCTCTTTGTCATGAGATAGAAATTATAGGACGGCTCGTGAAAGACTTAAAGCTTAGTATCGATACCGTCTATATCGGCGGCGGCACTCCGACTTCGGTCACGGCAGAGCAGCTTAAAGCCGTAACCGACGCGATCGCCGCAAATATTGATATTTCATCCGTTCGCGAATATGACGTTGAGGCGGGACGCGCGGACACAATAACCCCCGAAAAACTGTTGGTCATAAAGGAAGCGGGCGCAGACAGAATATCGGTAAATCCACAGACGCTCAACAACGAGGTTCTTAAAAGGATCGGCAGAATGCATACTGCCAAAGACACTATAAAAGCATTTGAAACGGCAAGACGTCAGGGCTTTGACAATATCAACATGGATCTTATCGCGGGACTTCCCGGGGATACTCCCGAAAGCTTCCGCAAAACGCTCGAAGGAGTCATGGCGCTTGACCCCGAAAGCATAACCGTTCACACGCTTACTATAAAGCGTTCGGCATCGCTTTACGAAAAGGATCAGAAGAAATATGCCGAAGCTCCTGCCGCACGAATGCTTGACGAGAGCATAAAACGGCTTCCTGAAAAGGGTTATCTCCCCTATTATCTTTACCGTCAGAAGAATACGATCGAAAATCTTGAAAACATCGGCTTTGCAAAAAAGGGAAAAGAAAGCCTTTACAACATTTTCATCATGGACGAAACGCAGACGATACTCGGCGCAGGCTGTGCAGCGTCCACAAAAATAGTTCAGCTAAGCGGTAAAATAACAAGGATACACAATTACAAATTCCCGTATGAATACATAAACAGATTTGACGAGCTGATGAAGAAAAAAGCTCTGATATATCAGCTGTTTGAAAAAAATAAGAAGTTGTTCTCATAGGAAAAGTGTGCGGATTTTCGAGCATGATTTTTCTGAGAACAAGGCAATTTTTTGCAGACATACTGGTCTGTCGGTCA
>JAMPFN010000037.1 GCA_023664445.1 Clostridium sp.
AAGCTTGATTTTCTTTGGTTCGTTTCTTGCATCAAGGCAAGAAATGAACATACAAGTATTTTAAGGGTACGCTCTTCAAGATAGGGCGTCCCCTTAAAACACTTAAAGTAAAAGTTTTTCTATAAACTAAAGGATGCCCCGAAAGGCATCCTCTTTTTATCTTATAAAACTTTCAAGACCTGCTTCAAGTCTTTCTTCTTTTCTGCGCTTTTTATTTTCATACATCGTCTGGTCAGCCATTGAGATAACCTTACTTAAAGATATTCCCTCGTCAACAGGAGTTATGACATAGCCTATGCTTGCGTCAATTGCATAAGGCTTATCGGAAAAACGGTTGAACTTTTTCATGTGGTCATATATCTTATCTGTCAGTTTCCTTGCATCGGCATCGGTATGATAATCGGCAAAAACTATAAATTCATCTCCGCCGTATCTCGCGAAAATCTCATTTCTGTCACAGGCGTTCTTGATAGCGAGCGAACATTGGATAAGAGCGTAATCTCCATCGTTATGACCGAATCTGTCATTGATATATTTAAGACCGTCCATATCAATGAACATTACCATGACCTCTCGCTTTTCAACGATACATGCCTGATAAATAGCGGCAGCGTTTTTGCTGAATCCGTTTCTGTTATAGATCTGACAAAGCGGATCCATGATAGAGATCCTGTTAAGTTCGCTTACCATTTTGTCAAGACACACTATTTTTCTTATATTTTCGATAGAGTTGCAGACGCTCATTATCCATGTCTGGAAAAGTCCGCTCTGCATCGGGAACATACTGTTTTTGATCACGCAGTAGCCAAGACATCTTTCGCGGAAATGCACCGGTACGAAAAAGAAGTGATTGCTTTGTCCCGTTTCAATATAAAGATCGGGAAGCATATCGGCAGACTTTATAATGCCTTTTTTATTGAACCTGCCGTTTTCATAATCGAGGATTATGTTTACATTTTCAGTATAGCCTTCCTTTGTATAGGATTTAGGCTTTTCATCGTTTTCATAATCAACGTCGTCATAGCCGCTTAGCCAGTCGTCGCACAGACAGAAAACGAATTTCTCACAGTTTATCTCGTTTACAAATCTTTTCAGTACGTCCGTACACTCTTCGATAGTAAGACATTCTTCAAACTCACAGTACATTCTGTTGATTATGGGAACGATTATATTGTGCGTTTCGATCGTTCTGTAGAATGATTTTTTGAACTCGATAACATCGTCCGATGTGCTGATGTAGTTTTCATAATTTGTACAGCCGCAGCTATGCGTAAAAATACATTCTGTGTTAAGAATTTCCTTTCTGTCGGATTCGATTCCGTTTATCGCGTCGTACACCTTTTTTGCGGCAGTATATCCGGAAAGTCTTAGCGGACGCTTCACCGACGACACAGCCGGAAAATAATTTCTTGCCTGATAGGTATTGTCAAATCCCGTTACAATAACGTCTTCCGGAACTCTTTTGCCCTCTTTTTCAAGTTCGATGATAGCGGAAAGAGCCATAGCGTCGTTTGCGCAGATGATAGCTTCCGGAAATTCCATACCGGAATTTATAAATTCGTTTATAGCGGCTCTTGCGTCCTGACCTCTGAAAAATCCGTGATAGATCCTGTCCTCATCGATCGGAATATTGTGCTTTTCGAGAACGCTTTTGTATGCTTTCATACGAAGAATACTTTCCGGATTGTCGTCGGGTCCCGAAATATAGTTTATGCGTTTCACCTTATGGAAGCTTACAACGTGCTCCACCATTTCCTGCATAGCCTTGAAATTATCGATGCCTATGTAATAGAAATCACTCAGATCGTTATCGATACATGCGGCAGGGATACCCGCTTTGTTGATGCGTTCGGTAAGAATTTCGGTAATCTGGGGGGAAGAAATAGTATTTGTAAGAAGTACCGCGCCGTCAAACTTTTCAAAATTTATAAGGTTATAGATATTGAATTCGCCATTATCATGACGCTTATTTTTGAGAATACCGCCAAATGCGATAAAATAGCTGAAATTAACATCATGACTCTCTGCGAAATCCTGTATTCCGGTAAGTATGGTATTCTGATATTCCTCGTCTATTCCCGCAACAATTACAGCTATATTTATAACGTTTTTCATAGTACGCTCCAATCTCAGATTACTGTTTTCATATATTTTAGTAATTTTTAGAGGTTGTTCTCATAGGAAAAGCATGCGGATTTTCGAGCATGATTTTTCAGAGAACAAGGCGATTTTTTGAAGGCATACTTGCGTATGGCAAGGAAAATTAACGTAGTTATCGGGAAAATCCGCCGAAAAGACGTTTGCTTATGCCTATGAAAACAACCTCTTATATTTGTGCAGTTATTCGCTCCACAAATATTACTTTTATTATACTACATTTATAGAAAAAATCAAAGTATTTTTACAAAATAATTATATTTTCATGAAAAACGCATAAATAAAAAAGTTCTTTTTTTAACATATCATACAAAACTCATGTGCGCATTAAATCAGCATAGCATAAAAAATTGTCGGAAACGGCAAATTATTTTTGACGTTTATAGTCATCCTACTTCATAGCAATGCGGAGAATGCAGACGGGCTGATGCCATTCAAAGACGGCAACGCAGTTACGTGGAAATTTTATCAATAAATTTCGATTACAGGCAACGCCGCACAAAGGACCGCTTAATAGCTTTGCACGTCATATTCTTACTGATTTATCGCTAAAACAGACAGTTTTTTTGCAGGGCAATATCAAGATAACTGTACGATAAAGAAAGGATTTGTACAATATGCACCTGAATTTGGCTTTTATTTGTCGAAAATGCTCAAAAAAATCACTTGACATCAGCGTACTAAAGGAATATAATAAGTGTAAATGCATAAATTGCGATCTTTTTAATGTCGAAAGGGAATTATGGGATGAAGGTCATAGTAATAGGAAGCGGAAAGGTCGGAAGCAATCTTTCTTATATTCTTTCAAGGGAAGATCATGACGTAACTGTCATCGATATCAAAGAAAACGCTCTAAGCAAGATCCAGGACACGCAGGATATTATGTGTATAAGCGGCAACGGAGCGGACGCGGAGGTGCTGAGGGAAGCGTCTATCGAAAAAGCGGGTCTGCTTATCGCTACGACTCCGCACGACGAACTTAACATTCTATGCTGTCTTATAGCCAAAAAAATGGGGGCAAAAAAGACCATATGCCGCGTCAGAAATCCGCTGTATTACAGACAGGTCGGACTTATAAGAGAAGAACTCGGACTCTCTATGGTAATAAATCCGGAGCTTATAACAGCCGATGAGATAATGAGGATCATGATTTTTCCGGCTGCCGCAAAGCTTGAAGTTTTTTCAAAAGGACGCATAGAGCTTGTCGAATATAAGCTTCCCGAAAACTCTATGCTTATAAATATGAGCCTTGCCGATATTTACAGAAAAAACAAGATACAGTTTCTTATATGCGCGGTTGAAAGGAATACGGATATTTTTATACCCGGCGGCGATTTTATTTTAAGAGAGGGAGATAAAGTCAATTTTGCGGCTTCTCACCGTAATGTCGAAAAGCTTTTTAAGGAAATAGGCTCGCTTAAAAGCAAGGTAAAGACCGTTATGATCGTCGGCGGAGGAAAGATATGCAATTACCTTGTAAAACAGCTTTTGAATGTCAGGATACGCGTAAAAATAATCGAAAGCGACTATGATAAATGTCTGGAACTCGCCGAGCAATTCCCGAAAGCCGGCGTCATACACGGCGACGGTACCGATCAGGCTGTTCTGCTTGAAGAGGGAATAAAGGAAGCCGACGCGTTTATCGCTATGACGGGGATAGATGAAGAAAACATAATAATTTCACTCTTTGCAAAAAACAATTCAGACGCGAAAGTGGTCACAAAAATAAACAGGGAAAGCTACGGAGAAATGGCGTCTCAAATGGGACTTGACTGTGTGATATCCCCGAAAAGCCTTGCGGAAAGTACCGTTTTGAGTTATGTCAGATCTCTTGAGAATACAGCCGAATGCAATATTGAAGCTCTTTATCACGTTGTCGGAAATAAGGCGGAAGCCATTGAGTTTAAAATAAAAAGAAATATAGAAAAACTTATAGATATTCCGCTGAAGAAACTTAAAATAAAGAAAAATATCCTTATATGCGGCATAATCCGCGGACATGAGGTAATAATCCCGAACGGAAACGATTGTATACAGCTTTACGATTCAGTCATAGTCATTTCCAAGGATTACAAATTCTCCGATATAGAAGATATTCTTATCTGACGAGGTTATGAGTGAGATGAATAAATATTTAGTTTTACATTATCTTTCAAAAATCGTGCTTTTCGGTTCTGCGCTTTTTTTGCTTCCATGCTTAGTATGTCTTTACTATGACGAGCAAAATGAGTTTTACACATTTCTTCTGGTTGCCGCCGCAGTGGCTCTTATATCCGCTCCTGCCGCGATAATAAAGCCGAAGAACTCGCAGATGTACGCAAAGGAAGGACTTGTCATTGTGGCGATGCTTTGGATCGTCTATCCGATAGCCGGCGCTCTGCCGTTTTACATAAGCGGAGATATCCCCGATTTTATCGACGCCGTATTTGAAAGCGTTTCGGGATTCACGACGACCGGTTCTACAATATTGACAGATGTAGAAGCCATGTCAAGGGGCATGCTTTTCTGGCGAAGCTTTACTCATTGGGTAGGCGGCATGGGAGTGCTTGTTCTTGCTGTTGCAATACTTCCGTCAAGCGGCGACGCCATGCATCTTATGAGGGCGGAATGTCCGGGACCGCAGGTCGGAAAGATAGTCCCTAAGGGCAAAAACTCCGCGCTTTATCTTTATATAATCTATGCTGTACTGACATTGCTCACGGTAATTTTCCTCATGTTCGGAGGCATGCCTTTCTTTGACAGCGTATGCCACGCTATGGGTACTGCGGGAACAGGCGGATTCAGCATAAAAAACGCCGGAATATCCTATTACGATTCTGCTTATATCGACGGCGTACTTACTGTGGGAATGATACTTTTCGGTGTGAATTTCAGTATGTATTATTTTGCTGTCACGAAACGTTTTTCAAACATTTTGAAAAATTCCGAGCTTAAAACGTATCTTTCGATAATGGCTGCCGCGACGGTATTTATCATGATAAATACCGCGCCTATATACGGATCTGTGACTAAATGTTTCAGATATGCAGTATTTCAGGTGTCGTCTGTCATGACCTCGACCGGATATTCAACTGCCGACTACAGCCAATGGCCGGAATTTTCACAGACGGTTCTGCTTATGATAATGTTTGTCGGCGCATGCGCAGGATCTACGGGCGGCGGTCTGAAAGTAGAACGAATTATAATAATGTTTAAAAGCGCCGTAAAATCAATAAGAAAAACCTTGAATCCGAAGTCCGTATACGTTTTAAAGGGCGAGGATAAGTCAATGGACGTGGCTACGGTTCACGGCGTGCAGACATATTTCATTATTTATATTGCGCTTTTATTGCTTTCGGTCTTATTTATTTCTGTAGACAACGCTGATTTTGCAACTTCATTTTCATCGGTCGTGACATGTATAAACAACATCGGACCGGGACTTAACCGAGTCGGTCCGACAGAAAACTTCGGATTCTATTCGGAGTTTTCAAAAATAATCCTGTCGATCGACATGCTGCTCGGAAGACTTGAATGTCTGCCGCTGATAATCCTGTTTTCCCCCTCCGTATGGAGGAAAAGATTTTGATATATAAATAATTGTATAAAGCTATAAAAAATCCGGAAGTAAAGACTAAAATTTACACTAAAGCGGTCTTGACTTCCGGATTTTTTGTGATTTTCCAATTAAGCGATTGTCAGATTATGATTGAAACCCACTTACACAAACGCTCTATAAGTTACTGGCGTTATTTTTTCTCCACCCCATATAGCTTTCAAGAATAATCGTAGCGGCAACGGCGTCAACGACCGCCTTACGTTTTTTTCCTCTCGTATTTGTAACGTTAAGATAATTGTGCGCTGAAACTGTAGTGCAGCGTTCGTCCCAGAGTTCGACAGGCACACCCGAAAGCTCTCTTAGCTTTTCTGCAAACAGCGTGCATTTTTCAGCCCTCTCCCCTATCGTATTATTCATGTTTTTAGGATAGCCTACAACTGCCATATCCGCTTTATTTTCCGCTATTATATCAGCGGTTTTTTTCACGCATTCTTCAAGATCCTTTTCGTTTATGACGCATAACGGGGACGCGAGCATTTCCGTTTTATCGCACATGGCGATCCCTGTTCTTGAATCGCCGAAATCAACAGCTATAATTTTCATGCTACGCCTTCCATGGCTCGACAGCTCCGATAATATCCGTAACAGACGAGATATTATGGTCGTCAAGATAACTGTTTATTCCGTCGATTATTTTTATCGGCGCAAACGGATCGGCAAATATCGCTGCGCCGATTTGTACGGCAGAAGCTCCTGCCATCATCATTTCAACCGCGTCCGCTCCCGAAGATATACCGCCCATTCCGATAACGGGTATCTTTACGGTATTTGCGGTCTGCCACACCATTCTGAGCGCGATCGGAAATACCGCAGGACCTGACATTCCGCCCATATTATTTTTTAATATGGGACGTCTTGTTTCAATATCTATCCTCATTCCCAAAAGCGTATTAATAAGAGAAACTGCGTCCGCGCCCTCCGCTTCAACGGATTTTGCAATATCGGCAATATTTGTAACGTTTGGCGAAAGCTTTACAATAAGAGGCTTTTTCGTAGCGTTCCTTACAGCCTTTGTGATCGTTGCCGCGCCGCTGCATGACGCGCCGAAAGCCATTCCGCCCTGTTTTACATTCGGACAGGATATATTCAGTTCGATCATGTGGACGTTTGTTCCGTCAAGCTTTTTCGCGATCTTTACGCATTCATCAACTGTAGACCCCGCAATATTGGCAATTATTACAGTATTCTTTTTCATGAGATTCGGCAGCTCGTCGGAAATAAAAGCTTCGATACCCGGATTTTGCAGTCCTACAGAATTGAGCATTCCCGACGGCGTTTCGGCTATTCTCGGCGGAAGATTACCGTTTCTTTTGGCGATCGTAGTACCTTTTGTCGCAATGCCTCCAAGCTTTGAAAGATGGAAAAGCTCCTCATACTCGCGTCCGTAGCCGAAAACTCCCGACGCAGGTATTACGGGATTTTTAAATTCAACGCCGCATATATTTACAGACAGATCAGCCATTACCAGACAACCTCCTTTGCATTGAACACGGGACCGTTTTTGCATACATGAGCAAAATGCTCCTCGCCGTTCTTTTTTGTCTTGCAGGCGCACACAAGGCACGCTCCTATTCCGCAGCCCATTCTTTCCTCAAGCGATACCTCGCAGTAAACGTCCTTGCCTGCCGCGATCGCAGCCACATTTTTCAGCATCGGCGTTGGTCCGCAGGCATACACCGCATCGACCTTTTCGCTGTTCAGAACTTCCTTCAATGGGTCTGTAACAAAGCATTTTCTTCCGGCTGAACCGTCGTCGGTACACAAAATTGTCTTTGCGCCGGCAAGCCTGAAATCCTCCTGCAATATCACAGACTGCGCGTTGCGAAAGCCCGATATAACTATCGCTTTTTTTCCGTATATCTGCGCAAGAGGAAGCATTGGCGGAGTACCGATACCGCCTCCTATAAGCACGACTCTTTTGTGAAACTGATTTACCGTAAAGCCGTGTCCCAAGGGCGCCATTATGTCGATAAGATCGCCCTCGTTGAGCTTGGACATCTCCTCCGTACCCTTTCCTTTCACGATAAAGACTATCCAAAGCGTACCCTTTTCCTTGTCGATCTCACATATAGAAATGGGACGCCTTAAGGTAAGTCCCGGAAGAAGTATATGCACAAACTGTCCCGGCTGAGCCGCCTCCGCAATTTCGGGACAACCTATTTCCATACTGTAAATATTCTTCGCAAGCGAAAATTTACTTAATATCTGATATTTTCCCTGTGTGTATTTCATATTCTTTCCTTTCTTTACATTATTTAGGCAACGCCGAACAAAGACCAATGCTTTTATGCCAAGTCAATTATTTCTGTGACCTTTTCAAAATTATCACCTGTCAGATAGGTCACTTCAATTTTATTTTCATCTTTAAATCTGACATCAATAAATGGTTCAGTAGCTTCAGAAAGTGGATTTTCAAATGAATTTATTTCCTCATAATACTTTGTTTTATCAAAAATATCCCTTATTATCAGTTTGTTCTTACTTCTGCAAATGGTTTTACCACTGTATTCATCAAAAAGTCCGCCTATAAACGTTTCTGAAAATACATCTTTTTCTGTATCATAATAAAATCCCCATTGTGTTGATATTCCTGTACCGGTCTGATACCAACACTTTACAAGCCATTCATCCGGCATATCCAAATGAACCGGTTTGGTAAATGGTCCGCCAGATTTTATAAGCACACCGCTTTTATTATATATTTCATAATAATAAGCAGTATCTGAATACAGCAGCTTATAATATTTGCTTTCATCTATGATTTTTGCGTCTTTATTTAGTGTTTCCGCAGCTGTATTTTTATTTTCACAATATCTGACAGAATAGATCTTGTTATCATAATACGATAAGGACACGATACCGTTATCCTTATCCAACGGATCCATACATAAAAAGCTGTTTTTATCAGAGCCCGCCAAAAGTACAAAATGGTAGTTTCCGGACGGTCTTTTTACGCATACTATCGGATATACATTATTTCCGATAAGATTTTCCAGTTCGTTTTCAGTTATTTCAGATGTTTCCTTTGAAATAAAATCGACGTTCAAAGCCTTTCCGGCAGCGTCCCACCTAAGATTCCCATCGGAATCGTATACGTTATTGTCCGAAAAGAATTTGTTTAAAGCCGCAGGAGTTATATCGGGAATCCCGTCAACGGAAATATTCTGCATTAAAAGCTGCGAGGCTATACATGTCGTCAAACAGCCCGAATCGCCCATATGGTATTCCGAACTGCCAAGAGGATCGTCTTTCCACCGATCGTCTTTCTGATAAAATACGGCAATGTTTTCGGGCATGATTTCCGAGGACGGATAAACCGTTTCCGCATTTCTGTTTTTGTATAAATATAATGCCGCGATTCCCAACGCAATAAACACCATGACCGCCAAAACAGCAATAACGATTTTTTTACTTTTCATTGTTAACTCCCAGTCATTCTTCAGAAAATTGTGGGGGACTCCGTCCCCCACCCCCCCTGCCAAAGGGAATGCCTCTTACAGAGCCGTCCCCTCTGTCAGCTTCGCTGACATCTCCCCACCCCGTGGGGAGTCACCTTTGGAATCCTCATGATTTTTAGTAATACTTTCCCCCTTGGGGAAGTATTACTAAAAATGTGAGTAACCACACGAAACGTTCTTGGCAAAGGTCGGGAGATAAATCCCTCAAAATTGCAAATTACAACTGCTGAATGGTAAATACCACCATTTACAGTCCCCGTCTATAAAGATAGTTAATATATTCGCTTCTATGTATAATTAATTTTCAGAATTTTGAGGCGCTTTGTCTTCAATCTTTACTTAAAGTGCAAGTTTTTTAGTTTCCTTTCAATTTTCTTTCCGTCCCTTGAGGGGACGGAAAGAAAATTAAATCGGGATTCTTAAGGGAACTTGTTCCCTTAAGCAAGGGGGTTGGGGGACAGCGTCCCCCACAAGGCTTCTCAAAAACTGAATTGCGTAGAATGTACATTAGATTTTGGTTATATCTATCATTTCAACATCGGCAATAGATCTGTTTGTCATCAGCACATTTGCCAAAGCCTTTGCCGTATCTATAGCCGTCAGACTGCAAATAGACCTCTCAACCGACTTACGCCTCATTTTAACGCTGTCCCTTGCAGGAATACGTCCCTTTTCGGAGGTGGAGATGACATAATGTATCTTTCCGCTTTCAAGAAGCGACAGAACATTCGGCTCTTTATCGGAAGAAATTTTATGCACATGATTTGTGGCTATCATATTTTTATTGAGAACGCTTGCCGTACCGCTTGTACCGTAAAGCTCAAAGCCCATTTGCGCAAACTTGTCCGCAACCGAAATGATCTCCTGCTTGTCGGTATCACGTACTGAAATAAGCACTCCGCCCTCTTTTTTGAGATCGTAGCCTGCCGCAACAAGTCCCTTTAAAAGAGCGTCCTCAAATGTTTCGGCAATGCCTAAACACTCTCCCGTAGATTTCATTTCAGGTCCGAGCATCGTGTCAACGTCCTGAAGCTTTTCAAATGAAAATACCGGAACTTTAACCGCAACATATTTGCTCTTTCTGTAAAGACCGCTTTCATAGCCCTGCGCTTTAAGAGATTTTCCAAGCATGATCTTTGTTGCGATATCGACCATTGGTATACCAGTAACCTTGCTGATATACGGAACTGTTCTTGAAGAACGCGGATTTACCTCGATAACATACACTTCGTTGTTGTATACTACATACTGGATATTTACAAGACCGATCACTTTAAGCTCAAACGCAAGCTTTTTAGTATAGTCAATGATAGTATCGATGATTTTTGCCGAAAGCGTCTGCGCAGGATAAACCGAGATCGAATCTCCCGAATGAACTCCGGCACGTTCGATATGCTCCATGATTCCGGGGATAAGGAAGTCGGTACCGTCGCAGATCGCGTCTACTTCTACCTCCTTGCCCATCATGTATTTATCGATCAGCACAGGATTTTCGATCATGGTACTTGTAATAATTCCCATGTATTCAACTACGTCCTTTTCAGAGTGAGCGATAATCATATTCTGTCCGCCAAGAACGTAGGACGGTCTGAGAAGTACAGGATATCCAAGCTTTTCAGCGGCTTCTACCGCCTCGTCGGTCGTCATGACAGTAACGCCCGCCGGACGCGGTATTCCACACTTTTCAAGCAGCTCGTCAAATTTTTCCCTGTCCTCCGCAGCGTCAATGCTGTCGGCAGAAGTACCGAGAATATTCACTCCCATATCGGCAAGATGACGCGTAAGTCCGATAGCGGTCTGACCTCCGAACTGAACTACTACGCCGTATGGCTGTTCGGTTTCTATTATAGATTCCACGTCCTCTTTGGTAAGGGGATCGAAATAAAGTCTGTCGCCCGTATCAAAGTCGGTCGAAACGGTTTCCGGATTGTTATTGCAGATAACCGCTTCATAGCCCTCGTCTTTAAGCGACCATACGCAATGAACGGAGCAGTAGTCAAATTCGATTCCCTGTCCTATCCTGATAGGACCCGAGCCGAAAACAATAACCTTTTTCTTTCCGGTATTTTTTCTTTCAATAAACTGCTTCGCTTCGTTTTCCTCATCATATGTAGAGTAGAAATACGGCGTTTCAGCCTTGAATTCTCCGGCGCAGGTATCGACCATTTTATAAACGGCTCTTTTTCTCATCGGACACTTCTGTCCCGACATGCGCTCAATGGTGCTGTCAAGATAACCGTACTGCTTTGCCGTAAGATATTTTTCCTCCGTAAGCTCTCCGTCTGCCAACCGCCTTTCAAGATCAACAAGATTTTTCAGCTTGCTTAAAAACCACTCGTCGATCAGCGTTATTTCATGAAGCTTTTCAATTGCAATGTCGCGCTTTAACAGCTCGTATATCTGGAATGCACGTTCGTCGTCTGCATGCGGGATCTTTTCAAGCAGTTCTTCTGTAGAAATACTGTCGAATTTTTTCATATTCAGCGAATCAACTTTAAGCTCGGTCGAACGCACAGCTTTCATCATAGCCTGTTCAAAGCTTGTGCCGATAGACATTACCTCGCCCGTCGCTTTCATCTGCGTACCCAAAGTACGCTTTGCATAGACAAATTTGTCGAACGCCCATTTCGGGAATTTAACTACGACATAGTCAAGCGCAGGCTCAAAGCAGGCGTATGTCTTTCCCGTTACCTGATTGATAATTTCATCGAGGGTATAACCGATAGCGATCCTTGTTGCAACCTTGGCGATAGGATAACCCGTAGCCTTGGACGCAAGAGCCGAAGAACGTGAAACTCTCGGATTAACTTCAATTACGGCATATTCCATAGATTCGGGGTGCAGCGCAAACTGACAGTTACAGCCGCCCTCGACCTTCAGCTCTGAAATAATATTGAGAGACGCCGTTCTTAGCATCTGATATTCCCTGTCCGAAAGCGTAACGGCAGGAGCTATAACGATACTGTCGCCCGTATGAACGCCGACAGGATCGAAGTTTTCCATAGAGCAGACTGTGATAACGTTGTCTTTTCTGTCACGTATTACCTCAAACTCGATCTCCTTCCAGCCGCTTATGCACTTTTCAATAAGCACCTGCGTTATCGGCGAAAGTCTAAGACCGTTTTTGGAAATATCCCTTAGCTGCTCCTCGTTATCTGCAATACCGCCGCCTGTTCCTCCAAGGGTAAATGCGGGACGCACGATAACGGGATAGCCTATGACCTTTGCAAAATCGACCGCATCCTCGATAGATTCCACGACCTTTGACGGTATACAGGGTTCTCCTATCTTTTCCATTGTATCCTTGAAAGCTTGTCTGTCCTCCGCCTTATGTATAGTCAGCGGATCGGCTCCAAGAAGCTTTACGTTATGCTCGTCAAGGAATCCCTCCTCGGCAAGCTGCATTGAAAGCGTAAGACCCGTCTGTCCGCCAAGCGTGGACAAAACGCTGTCGGGCTTTTCAATTTCAATAATTCTCTTTACAACGTCAAGCGTCAGCGGTTCGATATAAATTTTATCAGCCATTGCCTTGTCGGTCATAATAGTTGCAGGATTCGAGTTTATTAGTACGACCTCAAGACCCTCCTGCTTCAATGCACGGCATGCCTGTGTTCCGGCATAGTCAAATTCGGCAGCCTGTCCTATAACGATAGGACCGGAACCTATTACAAGCACCTTTTTTATATCCTTTCTCAGCGGCATATCAGTGCATCTCCTTTTCAATCATTTCAATAAATTCGTCAAACAGATAAGCGGTATCCTGCGGACCTCCGTGCGCTTCCGGGTGGAACTGAACGGTAAAAGCCTTCATGTTTTTATATCTGATACCCTCGCATGTACCGTCGTTTGCGTTGTAATGAGAAACCTCGGCAATATCCGAGCTGATGCTTTCTCCTACAACCGCATAGCCGTGGTTCTGACTTGTAACAAACGTTTTATCCAGTTCCTTATCCACAACCGGCTGATTTGCTCCTCTGTGACCATATTTGAGTTTTTTTGTTTCAGCGCCGTGAGCAAGAGCCATAAGCTGATGTCCCAAACAGATACCGAATATCGGAATGCCAAGCTTTGATATCTCTTTCAGATTTTCAATAATTTCAGTATTATCGGCAGGATTGCCCGGACCGTTTGAAAGCATGATACCGTCAGGAGACAGCGCCTTTATTTCTTCAGCGTTCGTATACGCCGAAACGACCGTCACTTCACAGCCGCGGTTTACAAGCTCGTTTCTGATATTTCTCTTATATCCGAAATCAAAAAGCGCGACCTTGTATTTCGGGGAACCTCCGCCGTATGTTCTCGGTTCGTTTCCCGTTACATTCTTTACTGCGTCAGTCACTCTGTATTCCTTTATCTGCTTCAGCAGATCTTCTTTTTTATCATATACGTTTTCCGTCGTGATAACGCCGTTCATTACTCCGGCTTCGCGTATCTTTCTCGTAAGGCTTCTTGTGTCGATAGAGTGTATACCGATTATATTCTGTTCGCTTAGAAAATCGAGTATAGTACCCTTGCAGCGGAAGTTTGACGGCGTATTGCACCATTCTCTTACGATATATCCGCTTACATATGATCTTGCCGACTCATAATCTCCGTCGTTTACGCCGTAGTTTCCGATAAGCGGAAAAGTCTGAGTTACGATCTGACCGTAATAGCTCGGGTCGGTAAGAGTTTCCTGATAACCCGTAAGACCGGTCGTAAAAACGACCTCTCCTATTACGGTGCCTTTTGCGCCGAAGCTGCGTCCCTCATAGACCGTACCGTCCTCAAGAAGCAGATAAGCTTTTTCATCCTGATTAAACAGTGACATCTTTCCAGTCCTTTCTAAGAAGTTGTTCTTATAGGCATAGGCATACGTCTTTTCTTCTGATTTTCCTATGAGAACAATTTCTAAATTACAATTTATTCTTCTTTTTTTCGATAACAGTAACCGCCGTATTAAAGATCATAAATATCACAGTTGCGCTTATTGCAAGCTGCCAATTGATTTTTTTCGTAAACAATAATTCAAGCAAAATATAAATAATAATTTAAGCGGCTGCCCGGATCAAATATTTTACAGCATATTTAATAACAGTTTTCATAGCTGAGCCCCCTGTTATGCATTTCTGTAAGCGTTTATATCATCCCTCATTCTCTCTGCTTCACGTCTTGCAGCCTTTGCAAAATCCTGTTCAGGACAGTTTTCCTCGTTTTTATATGCGCACATAACGGCTCTCGATGAATTGACTATCGCTCCCAGACCGTTTTCATCGAACGCTCCCGCTATACCTTTTGCTCCGCCGCCCTGAGCGCCGTAGCCGGGTACGAGGAACATAGTGTGCGGAAGAGCTTTTCTGAGTTCGGTAAGCTGTTCGGGATATGTTGCGCCGACAACTGCTCCGACTGCCGAATATCCGTATTCGCCGATAAGATTGCTTCCCCAGTTTTCGCACATATCTCCCATTATTCTATAAACCGGAGTACCGTCTATAAGCCTGTCCTGAAGCTCTCCGCTTGACTTGTTGGAGGTTTTGACAAGCACAAAGATCCCCTTGTCTTTTTCTTCGCATACTTTAAGCAGAGGCGATATTCCGTCCGTACCAAGATAACCGTTTACCGTAAGAGCGTCCGCACCGAAAGGCTCGCATTCGGTGTCACCCACCGTAACCGTACCGAGATGCGCGTTCGTATACGCTTCCATAGTCGCGCCGATATCGTTTCTTTTTCCGTCCGTGATAACGAACATACCCTTGCTTTTTGCATAGCTTATCGTCTTTTCAAGCGTTTCGACGCCGTGATAGCCGTACATCTCATAGTAGGCAGCCTGCGGCTTTATCGCAGGTACGATATCGTATATTTCGTCTATTATCATTCTGTTGAATCTGAAAACGGATTTTGCCGCCGCTTTGAGCGACTGCCCATACTTATCAAAGTATTCAGCCTTAATATGATCGGGAATATAATCGAGCTTGGGATCAAGTCCGACAACCGTCGGATTATCAAATTCAATAATTTTTTTAATAAGTCTATCTAATGACATTTTTCATCACCTTTCAAAAAACTGCATTTTTCCGTCGGATATCACACCGACCGCTTTTCCTTTAAGCTTCATTCCCTTGAATGCGGAATTTGAAGCCTTGGATTTGAAATTATCCGGGTCTACCGTCCATTCCTTTTCGGTATCCGCAAGAGTTATCTCTGCATTTTCGCCTTCGGAAATACTTATAACGGGAAGCCCCAATATTCTTCTTGGATTTGCCGACATTATCTCCGCAACCTTATTGAGCGTTATCTTCTCCGTATGATAAAGCCCCGTCAGCACCGCCGCAAGAGATGTTTCAAGCCCCACAACGCCGTTCGGCGCATTCAAAAAATCAGATTTTTCATCTTTGGAATGAGGTGCGTGGTCGGTCACGATACAATCTATAGTACCGTCGCATATACCCTCAATTATAGAAAGCCTGTCCGATTCTTCCCGAAGCGGCGGATTCATTCTGTAGTCGGCATCTTCAGTACGCAGCATCTCATCGGTCATCATGAAGTAATGCGGACACGTTTCACAGGTGACCCTCACCCCGATATCCTTATACTGTCTTATTATCTCCGTACTGCCCCTTGTGCTTACATGCGCTATATGTATGCGGCAGCCCGTTTCCTTTGAAAGAAGTATCTCTCTTTTGGTTACGCTGTCCTCGGAAAGCCTGTCCATACCGGGAATCCCAAGCTCCTCTGAAACTTTTCCCTTATTCATTTTTCCGTTTTTTATTATAGTCAGATCCTCGCAATGGGAAATAGTCAGAAGTCCGCTTTTTTCCGCTTCCGTCATTCCGTTTTTGAGCAGCTCCCTGCATTCCACAGGTCTTCCGTCATCGGATACCGCGACCGCTCCGGCTCTTTTAAGCATAGGGAACTCGCAAAGTCTTTCGCCGTGAAGTCCCTTTGTTATTGCGGCAACGGGATATACTTTAACGCCCGTATATTTCCCTTTTTCAATGATATAATTTATCGTTTCGGGACTATCCGCAACGGGATCGGTATTGGGCATACACGCCACACCCGTAAATCCGCCGTAAAGAGCCGCCTTAGCCCCCGTAATTATATCCTCCTTGTAAGTAAATCCGGGATCGCGGAAATGAACATGCATATCAAAAAGACCCGGCAGAGCCGTAAGCCCTGTGCAGTCATAGACCTCGTCCGCCTCTGAATTTACGCTCTTTGCGATTTTTTTTATAACGCCGTTTTCTATAAGTATATCGCATTGCTTGTCGAGCTTTTCATCGACAGCTCTGACATTTTTAAGTAAAACAGAACTCATTTTTCCCTCCATTAACCGGTATATATCGATACGATGTCCTGACCGTCGATCTCTGTCACCGAAACCTTTATCTTTTCATCTCTCGACGTCGGAAGATTTTTCCCCACATAATCGGGACGTATAGGAAGTTCCCTGTGTCCCCTGTCTATCAGCACCGCAAGCTGTATAGTCCTCGGACGTCCTCTCTCGATAAGCGCGTCTATCGCGGCACGGGTACTTCTGCCCGTATATAAAACATCGTCGACGATAACAACGTTTTTATCTCTTATGTCAAAGTCAATGTTCGTTCTGTCGCACTCTCCAACAGGCTTCATATCATCTCTGAAAGCTGTTATATCGAGTCCGCCGCACGGTATCTTTACATTTTCAAGTTCATTTATCTTGGCGGCTATCCTTTCGGCAAGCGCCACTCCTCTTGAATATATCCCCACAAGACACAAATTATCGGCGCCCTTATTGCGCTCGAGTATCTCATAGGTTATCCTTGCAAAAGCACGCTTCATTGCGTTTTCATCCATTATAACGGTTTTTCGGCACAAATCATCACCCCCTGCGGTCGCAAAAACGCCTGCCTGTGTTGACAGGCAGGCGTATACATACAAACTGACAGAGTTACAGCTATACCGTTTATATACCGCCTTGTCAACCTCACAGGATCAACTTAAAGGTTACTATGCTATATATCGCTTTTATCATTATAACATAAATGAAAATAAATGTCCAGTAAAATATAAATTATTTTTATAGTCAATTAACTATAGAGCCTGTTCACTTACTTATCCTTTTTTTCTACCAAACAGTTTATTCAGAACAAACGCTCCCAATCCTGCCGCAGCCAATCCCGCGCCTATGAGCAGCGTACTCTTTTTGATCTTTTTATGTCCGTCCGACAGTTCTGTTTTCTTTACTTTAAATGCCGTTCTCTTTTCTTTAACGGCAATTTCATCTGTCGCAATGCCGCAAAGCGACAGCTTACCTGACAACACTATAAGCTTCAGCTTATGTCTGCCGTCCGAAAGCCCGTATCTGTACCAAAAAGCCTGATACGGTTCGCTTTTTTCAATTACTGTTCCGGCAGTCATGATCTTATCGTCTATTTCAATTTTCAAACGAAGATCCTCGGCTTCTCCGGAAAGCGATATCGTTTCTCCAAAAAATTCATATTCAAATGAAGCGTTCACGGTTTCGGTGAAATAAGCGTTTTGCCCGTCAAGACAGTATTTTCTGCTCCAGCCCTCGCCATACTTTATTTTGTCCGAAAGCGCGCCGTCATGATTACAGCAGTAAGGCATATCGGCAATACGGTTTACGCACAGATTTCTGAATTTCGTATCGCTGAGCGAACTGAAAAGCGCTGCGCTTCCCATAGGTATCATCGGCTCTGAAAGATGATGCTCGCAAAGTATCTGCTTATTGACGCTGCATCTTATAACATTATTGACAGCGTAAATTTTAAGTACGTTCCAGTCTTCGGCGAATATAAGCTCTTCTGTTCCCTCTTCCGCAATAATGTCCGAATATAAAAACCGCCATTTCCCGTCGGGATATATTCTAAGCTGATAACCGTTTCCGCGGCAGACAAATTCGCCGAAAGCATATCTAAGACCGATACCTGCAAAGCATTCTCTGCCGCTGCCGAATCTGACTTCCGCACGGACATAATAATTGCTCCAGCATTTATCGCCGATAACGATAACGTTTCCGTCATCGTTTCCGTACGCTGCCGAATCGGGCAGCGCCGCCTGTTCAAGCACATTTTCATTTTCAAATTCAGATATTTCAAACGGTCTGTGAATACCGAAGGTATACAAAGGGGTTTTTTTGCCCGTTTTCAAAAACTCGGTACTGTAATTAAAACTGTCTGAATATGGAAGCTCTATGTGCCTTGGTAAAACATTGCATTTTTTCACCGTATCGACCCCATTAACGCTGTCAACGCTAAGAGTTGTACATGTTAGTATGGTATTGGGTTTTACATCGATGCGGTAATAGCTTCCGGCTGCTTTTCTTGCGGGAATTATCTTATCTATTACCCTGAACCGATTTGAAGCGTTATTTTCCTTTTCGTCCGGTTCACCGCTTTCTACGCAGTAAAGCTCATGATCGGATTTTTCAATATTTCTGACACATACGTTATAATGAAGCGTGCTGCCGGAAGTATTTACAAAGATAATCGTATAATCTCCGCTTTCCGACATAAACGCCGTATGGCATTCGCTTTCCGATCTGCTGCTTTCTATATACTGCCAGCCTTTTTCCACAAAATGCGTAATATGCAAAGCGCACCAAAAACCCGGAGCGATCTCGTAATATCCCGACCACGGCTGCTCTGCCGAAATAAGCTTGTCAAAAGTAAACGTACCGTTTTCGACTGTCGGCTCGCTGAAGGTATTGACGATCTTTTCCGTTGTCCTGATCGCCGATATTAGATCCGTACCGCAAAAGCCGCTTTTTCCCTTTATGTCATTCTTCTTATTTTCAGCGGATATATCCGGTGCGGCAGCCTTTGCGTCAGAGAAAAAAGCCGATGAAGCCGCGTTTTCGGATTTTATTGTACTGATCTGAGAACCGTACCCCGATTTGAATAAAAGCTCGATTATTTCATTATAGGATTCCGGAAATTTCATTTTATAATCCGCAAGGATATCGAGCGAAGCATTGCTGACAGATACTCCTATCCCCTTGAATTTATTCTGCTTATCGGCAGTAATGCCGTCAATAATCAATTCTTTAACCGAAGCGTTCATAAAAAAACCTTTCCTTACTCGGGCAATGCGATCAGAAATTTGATCTTCTTTCCCTCAGCCGTAAACATCTGCTCATGCTCTGTTATAATATTTTCTTCAAATCCGCTTTCATGCAGATCATAAGTCTTATATTTAATTTTATATCCCGCCTGTTCAAAATATTCAAACGATTCTTCAAAAAGAGCGTCATCATCCGTTTTGAACCAAAGCTCTCCGTTTAAAAACCGCTTGTACTTCACAAGCTGTCTGTAATGGGTAAGCCGTCTTTTTTTATGCTTTGATTTTGGCCATGGGTTGCAGAAATTTATATATATCCTTTCTACATTATCGTTCCTGTCGAATATATTGTCGATCTGCTCGATATTCTTTATAAATATCCTTATGTTGTCAAGGCACAGCGATTTATTTTCGTATTCAGCCTCTATTTTTCTTTTCGCCAGAACAAGCATCTCGTTTTTTATATCGACGGCAATAAAGTTCCTGCTTTGATCTCCAGATGCCGCCTGTGAAATAAAACCGCCTTTCCCACAGCCCAATTCAAGATATATCGGCATTTCTCTGACAAATTCCTCCTGCCATTTCCCCTTTTTTTCTTCGGGAGCATTTATGCAGAAATCACAGGCTTCAAGCTCCGGCTTTGCCCAAGGCTTGCACCTTATTCTCATTCATATACACCTCACAAGCGGTATGTTCATTTCTTGCCTCGATGCAAGAAACGAACCAAAGAAAATCAATCTTCCGTTCCGGCACAGCTTACGCTGTGAGTCGCAGAAGCGATAGATAATGACTATCTTTTACTTTAAATAAACTATAATAAGCGTTTACGCTTATTATATCATAAATGAGCGACATTTGCAACCCTCCAATTTACGCAGTCTGTTCATTTCTTGCCTTGATGCAAGAAACGAAGCAAAGAAAATCAAGCTTCCGCTCCGGCACAGCTAAGCTGTGAGTCGCAGAAGCGAAAAATAAGAAATGTATTTATAGTCGGGGAATGTAAATGATAATATTTACCATTAAGCAATTGTGATTTGTAATTTTGAGGGCTTTATCTCCTGACCTTTGCCAAGAATGTTCTGTATGGTTACCCACATTTTTATTAATACATCCCTAAAGGGAAGTATTAATAAAAATCATGAGGTTTCCAAAGGCGACTCCCCACGGGGTGCGTAGATGTCAGCGAAGCTGACAGAGGGGACGCCTCGGTAAGAGGTCATTCCCTTTGGCAGGGGGTTGGAGGGACAGAGTCCCCCATAATCATCTAAAAAATGATTTATATGTAAAAAAACTATTGACAAATAATGTATTATGATGTATAATACAGTAAACCGTTCTAATCGGCATAGTACAAATATTACAAAAGGAGATAAAAATAATGGAGAAAATCTGCAAAACGGTCTGGGGAATATTCGCCGTCATATTCGGAATGACGATAATATCCGTTATGGCAAGAGGGTACGTTAAGTTTTCCAATGTGAAAATTACAGCGGTAATAATATTTGGAGTAATATTTACAGCTTCCGTTATATATCTGTATTCCCGTTTAAGGCATAAAGCCCTTTTCATGACGCATTCACAGGCAAACAAAATATTTTTCTGTATCTCGGCGGCTGTGTTGGTATTACAGCTGATATCGGCTTTTGCTTTGAAATTTGAACCCATAAACGATCTTAAACACATAAACAACGCCGCAAAGGATTTTTGCCTGATGTGGGACAAAACCGCTCTTTACGATCATCTTCCGGAATATCACAACGGTTATTTCGCGAGATACACCAATAATCAGGCGATCCTTATAGTACTTTCTCTTGTTTATTCATTATGTGAAAAAATATTTTCCTGCACGCCTTTAATTGTGCCGATATTGCTGAACACATTAGGGCTTCATATTTCATTTGTTTTAATTTATTTTACTGCCGGAAAAATCTTCAGGGACAATTTTACTCCGCTCTTCTGTTCGGTAATTGCGGCAGGATTTACCGTTTTCTATACCTATACTCCCTTTTTTTACACCGATTCTATGAGTATGCCTTTTGCCATAGGCTCGATTTACCTTTTTCTGTGCGCGGCGGAAGGAAAAATGTCCGTAAAAAAAGCTGTGCAGATGACAGCAAGCGCGCTGCTTCTCGTAATCGGATTCAAGATAAAGGGAAACGTAATTATTCTTCTTCCTGCATATATACTGTACTTTATTGCGACATGTTCAAAATTAAACAAAAAGGCGTATATTAAAGCCATGTGCGTTTTTCTTTCGGGGCTGACGGTTTGTTTTATAGGAGTCGGCGCATTTGTGAAAAGCTTTGATATTGCCAATGAAAGCGAGCTGAATGAAAGGCAGTTCCCGCTGGAGCATTGGGTGATGATGGGGCTTCACGACAGGGGCGGCTATTACAAAAATGATTTTCTGTTTACGGAAAACAGCGGCGATTTCAATCAGAAAAAGTCAGCCGATATTGAAATGATAAAAGACAGGATCTCGGAATACGGTATTGTCGGAATGACAAAGCATCTTGCGAAAAAGGTATCCTATACATGGGGCGACGGAACATATTTTATAGGGTATTATATCAAAAGCGCAAAGAACCCGAATCTGTTTAAAAAATTTGTTACGGACAGCACACTATTTAAATTTTACTGTTCCGTTTACCAATGTATGCTTTTGCTCATGATACTTTATTCGTTTATAACAGGCGCGGTATCGGGCGGAAAATCAAAAGACGTCCTTTTGAAAATAATAATATGCGGAGTATTTTTCTTTTTCGTAATATGGGAAACACGTTCAAGATATCTTGTGAATTTCACTCCGATATTTATAATTACTTCGGTACATTCGATAAAGCTTATCGCGTCAGTCATGGAACGGCGCTTCTTAAGAGCCGGAATCATAAAACAGCGCCGAACCCAAAATGCTTTGACGAAAAACGCAGGATAGATCAAAGCCTATCGGTACAAGTTCTAAAAGTTTAGGTCAAGCCTTTTCAAAGGCTTGCGGATTCCAAAGGCAGAGCCTTTGGTCGCTCTCCGCAGAGAGCGAAATTCTTTGCCGTAGGGCGCTCCGCAAGGGGGTGAGCCGTTAAAAAAACAGTCCTGCGGACTGTTTTTAGGCGAGGGGACGCC
>JAMPFN010000038.1 GCA_023664445.1 Clostridium sp.
AGCTTGATTTTCTTTGGTTCGTTTCTTGCATCAAGGCAAGAAATGAACATACTGTCTGTGGGGACTCTGTCCCCAGACCCCCTGCCAAAGGGAATGTTCTTGGCAAATATCAGAAGACAAAACGCATCAAAATTAAAAAATGAATTGCATGTAGTATATGCTAAAAACGCACGAATATTGCGGTAAAATTATCATGCTTGAAAGGAGATACGACATGAAAATTTCCACAAAGGGCAGATACGCTCTGTGAATGCTTATCGACCTTTCCGTACATCAGAAGGATTCCTTTGTTTCTCTGAAGGATATTGCAGAGCGTCAGAATATTTCCAAAAAATACCTTGAACAAATTGTTCCTATGCTTAGCGGCAGCAGTCTGCTTCGTACCACAAGGGGAAAACGCGGCGGCTATATGCTTGCGAGATCTCCGAAAGAAATCTCTGTGGGCGATGTTCTTCGTGCTGCCGAGGGTACTCTTGCTCCTGTTTCCTGCCTTGAATATACGCCGAACGATTGTCCGAGAGTCGATTCCTGTGCCGCGCTTTTTGTGTGGGAGGGACTTTACAAGACTGTTACCGATTACCTTGCCGGCATCACCTTGCAGGATATCATTGACCGCGGTGTTACCGGCAATGAAAGTGATTACTGTATTTAGGGCGTACCCTAAAATTATAGTAAACGCCAAATAAATTTGTCGCTTACTAATTTTTTCTTGTATTGCTGTAATATAGCTTTGAAATGGGTTGAAATTTTCGTCATTATATGTTACAATAATAATGATGCTTTTTAAATGCGGCGAATAAAATTTCTAAGGAGTTAATTATGTTTGAGAATACCATGAAGTACACACAGCAGGATATTGATGCGCTTTCAAAGAAGCTTGACGCATCAAAAATGATACATGAACAGATCGCAAGACTCAATTCCGAGCTAGATCTTGACGAAGCTATAGAAAAGGTACTCGATGACGTAGGCAGATATATGAATGCCGAGAGAGCTTATATATTTGAAAAAAGAGGCGGCTTTTATGACAACACCTATGAGTGGTGCGCGCCCGGCATTACTTCAGAAATAGATTCTCTGCAAAATATTCCGAAAGAGGGAATAGAAAATTGGGACAGCTCCTTTATTTATGGAAAATGTGTTATAATATCAGATATTGAGGATATAAAAGAAACCGATCCTTATACCTATGCGCAGCTTAAAAGACAGAATATAACAAACGTCGTTGAAGCTCCGATAAAGCATGAAAACGATCTTATGGGATTTATAGGCGTTGATAACGCTCACACTTCCGCCGCAAAGTTTATTTCGGAATCGCTTTCGTTGCTCGGATCATTTATCGGCGTAGCTATGCGCAACAGGGAAGAGCGTGAAAAGCTGCGAAAAAGCAATGAGGAAATATTGAATAAGAACGATATTCAAAGCGAGATCTTAAGCTCTGTCAGCAGCGGAATATTTTCCTATACTTTGCCGGAACGCAATATACTCATTTTAAATGATGAGGCGAAAAAAATTTTCGGACAGGTCGGTATAAATGAAGATAATATCAAGACAAAAATAATGGCAAATATAATACCCGCAGATCTACAGGGCGTGCGTGAGGCTGTAAAAAAGCTGAAAAATCCGGGAGACCGTACAGAATATATTTATCATTCCGTTACGGCTGACGGCGGAAATGCGACGTTCAATATAGAAACAAAGCTTCTGAGCTTTTCAAACGGACAGCGTTATGTATTGAGTTCTATTAACGATATTACCGATCAGGAGCGTATGGAAAAAAATCTCAATGAGGAAAGAAAGCAGTACAGAAACGCGCTTATGCTGGGAAGCGAGGCGATTTTCAGCATTAAGCTTGACGGCGGAATGCTGAATGAGCACATTATTTCGGAAAGCGGTGAAAATATTACAAAATCTATCGGCTTAAATATACCTGCCGATTATGAGCAGCTTGTTGAAAAGTGGTTTTCCGATGAAAGGATCGTTACCGATAACAAGAACGTTCGCATTATAAGAGATAAGAAAAAGCTTATCGAATATTTTGAAAAAGGGAAATCTATACTTGAATTTGAATATTATATTCCTGAAAACGGCAAGTATTACCGCGTTTTAGCGCTTTTTTACAAAATAAGCGGCGAACTTTATGTAAGCTTTATAATTTATGATGTGACGTCGAGCAGACATGAAAAGAGACTCCGTAAAAACGTTATCGAATCATTGGGAAGGGTATATGCCGGACTTTATCATTTTTCTCTTACAGAAAATACATATACTTCCTATAAGCAGAATTACGATATTTCAAACGAGATCTCGGAAAGCGGAAGGGTAAGCGATTTTATTGATATATATATAAATAATTATGTTACGCCGGAGTTTCGCGGCAAAGTAAGCGAATTTCTCAATCCGGAATCTATAAGGCGCAGCCTTGACAATTCGGATTATACAGCTATTGAGTTTGTCAGAAAAAATCTTGGCTGGTACAGGATAGTTCTTGTCGTGTCCGAGAGAAGCGAGGGCGGAAGGGTAAATGCCGTCGTTTTCGCAGGGAATGTCATAGAAGAGCAAAAGCGGGCTGAGCTTGCGCAGCAGGAAGCTCTCAAGGCGGCTTACGAGTCGGCTAATATCGCTAATTCCGCTAAAACAGATTTTCTTGCTAATATGAGCCATGACATAAGAACGCCGATGAACGCGATAATCGGACTTACTGCCATTGCCGGAACTCATATCGACGATAAAGAGCGTCTTACCGACTGTCTTTCAAAGATAACGGTTTCTTCAAAGCATCTTCTGGGGATCATTAACGAGATTCTGGATATGTCGAAGATAGAATCCGGAAAAATGGAACTTCAGGAATCGCAGTTCAATCTGCCCGAGCTTATCGATAATCTGCTTTCTATGTCGAAATCCGATATTTCCGCGATGGATCATACGCTTTCCGTTTCCATAGAAAATATCGACCATGAAAATGTTATCGGAGATAGTCAGCGTATTCAGCAGGTGTTTATGAATCTTATGAGCAATTCAATAAAATATACTCCTGCCGGCGGCAGCATAAGACTTTACATTTCAGAAAAGTCCACTAACAAGCCGAAAGTCGGCTGCTATGAGTTTATTTTTGAGGATAACGGCATCGGTATGAGCAAGGAGTTCATGGAGCATATGTTTGAGCCGTTTACAAGAGATATGAACGATTCGCGCACAGGTAAAATACAGGGTACGGGACTTGGAATGCCTATTGCAAAAAATATTGTGCAGATGATGAACGGCGATATAAAAGTAGAAAGTAAGCTTAATGAAGGCACAAAGATCACGGTTACGTTATTTTTGAAAATTAAAAATAACAAGGAAAAGATAGATTATGAGAAGTTTATCGATCTTCCCGTGCTTGTGGCAGACGATGACAAGATCTCATGCGAGTATACCTGCAAGCTGCTTAATGAGATAGGAATGAGCGGCGAGTGGGTTCTGACAGGAAGCGAGGCTGTCCGTAAAACGATCGAGCATCATGAGAAAAACGAAGATTTCTTCGCTGTTATACTCGATTGGAAAATGCCCGGTATGGATGGGATCGAAACGACAAGGGAGATAAGAAAAGCTATCGGAAAAGACGTGCCCATCATAATTATTTCCGCCTATGACTGGTCGGATATCGAACTTGAGGCAAGGGCTGCGGGAGCGAACTCGTTTATTTCAAAGCCGCTTTTCAAATCGAGAATGGTGCATCTGTTCGACGAACTTTTAAACAGCGGAGATTCCGAACGTGAAATTTTAGATCTCAGCAACTTTGCCGAGGAAAATTTCAAGGGAAAACGCGCGCTGCTTGTTGAGGACAACGAACTGAACGCTGAAATTGCCGAAGAAATATTTAAAATGGCAGGGCTTGAAATAGAGCTTGCCAAAAACGGCAAGGAGGCGGTAGACATCATGGCGGACGCCGAGGATAATTATTTCGATATAATCTTTATGGATATACAGATGCCGATAATGAATGGCTATGAGGCTTCAAGAGCGATAAGAACTCTTCCGGGGGACTATGTAAAGTCCGTACCGATAATCGCAATGACTGCAAATGCGTTTGCTGAAGACGTAGCGGCTGCCAAAAATGCCGGTATGAACGAGCATATCGCAAAGCCGCTTGATTTCACACAGCTTCAGAAATCGCTTAATCATTGGCTGAGAGAACGATAATTGTCGAATAATGTCGAATTTTAACTGTTGACGAATTGCCGCGAAAATGGTATAATTATAAGGAATAATCTGAAAAGGGAACTTAAAATGAACGTAACATTGATAGAATATACGCCACAGCCTGAAAAAATAGTTGCAGCGGCGGCAAAACTCTGCTATTCGGATTCGGGCTGCGCAAACATCATGGAGGGTCTGACGGAAGATAAAACAAAGTCGTTCGTCAAGATGCTTTCCGAAATGGGACATGAAAGTCCCGTTGAGCATGTTAGCTTTACCTTTGGTATAGAGGGCGTTTCGCGTACGCTTCTTGCGCAGATCACAAGGCATAGGCACGCTTCGTTTTCGGTGCAGAGTCAAAGATATGTCAGAAAGAATAATTTTGTGTATATAACGCCTCCTGCGGTATCGGACGATGATGAGATAAACGAGCTATATGTCAGATCGATGCAGGCTTCCTACAATGCCTATTGCGATATTTCCGACAGGCTTTCGGAAAAGTATCTTTCCGAATTCACCGCACAGGGCATGAGTGAAAAGGAAGCGCGTTCAAGGGCTGAAAAAAAAGCGATAGAGGATGCCAGATTTGTCCTTCCGAACGCGTGTGAAACCAAGATGGTCCTGACTATGAACGCGAGAAGTCTTATCAACTTTTTCAGATTGAGATGCTGCAACAGAGCGCAGTGGGAGATAAGAGCGCTTGCGGAGGAAATGTACAAGCTTTGCTATAAGGCTGCTCCGTCGCTTTTTTGCAATGCCGGACCTTCATGCTGTCAAGGGGCATGTACCGAAGGGAAAATGTCTTGTAAAAACGCGGCTGAAACACGTTTGAAATATGAAAAGATAAAGGCGGATATCGATGGCGAAAGGTAAGATAATAGTTATAGACGGTCTTGACGGCTGCGGCAAATCCACACAGCTTGAGCTGATCGGAAAAAAACTTGCCGGAATGGGAAAGCCTGTCAGGGCGATAAGCTTTCCCGATTATAACAGCCCGTCCTCCGCGCTTGTCAGAATGTATCTCGGCGGTGAGTTTTCGGATGATCCGGACGACGTAAACGCTTACGCCGCTTCAAGCTTTTACGCCGTTGACAGATACGCAAGCTATATGAAGCATTGGAAAGAGGAATATTGCTCGGGTGCGTTTATACTTGCGGCAAGGTATGTAAGCTCTAATGCAGTACATCAAATGGTAAAGCTTGCCGAAAGCGAGTATGACGGATATCTTGAATGGCTTTATGATTATGAACATGAAAAGCTCGGTCTTCCGAGAGCCGACAGCGTTATATTTCTCGATATGCCGATTGAAGTTTCGCAAAAGCTTCTTTCAAAACGGTATAACCAAGACGAATCAAGGAAAGATATACATGAGGCGCATGTCGGTTATCTTGAAAAATGCCGCGGCGCGGCACTTTACGCCGCCAAAAAGCTTGGTTGGACGGTGATAGAGTGCAGCGACGGAAATAAACCTTATCCTGTACGGAATATTTCCGAAAAAATTATGTGTAAAATTTTAGGGGATGCAAATGCTTGAATTTCGCCAAATCGAAATAAGTGATAAAAAATGGATAAACGAATTGTTGGAAAAATCCGATTTTATGGGCTGCGAGTACAGCTTTGCAAGCAATATGGCATGGCGCAGGCTTTATGATTCGGTCATATCGCGCTATAAGGATTTTTACATTATTAAGTCGGAAAATGAAAAATATACCTGCTTTTCCTATCCGCCGGGAAGCGGCGACCGAAGAGAGCTTTTCGGCGTTTTGGAAGAATACGCAGAGCAAAACGGCAAGCCGATAGCTTTTTCGGGAGTGACACGGGATAAATTTGACGTTTTTAAAAATATATACGGTGAAAACGCTTTTGAGGCGGAGCTTATGGACGGCAGCGGAGATTACATCTACCTTGCCGAGGAGCTTATAACTCTTAAAGGAAAGAAATTTCATAAAAAGCGTAATCACCTTGTTAAGATAAATAATTACAACTGGGCTTTCCACCCGATGTCCGAGAAATTTTTCGACGAGTGCATTGAATTCAGCGCGGTGAGCTATAACGACAAAAAGGGCTATGACGACCGTTCAAGCGTTGCGGAACAGTTTGCTATACACACCTATTTCACTCATTTTGACGAATTCGGACTTAAGGGCGGAGTTATAACGATAGACGGAAAGGTAAAGGCTTTTACAATAGGCGAAAGGCTCAACAGCGATACGTTCTGCGTTCATATAGAAAAGGCGGACGCTTCTGTGGACGGGCTTTATCCGGCTATAAACAATGAATTTCTGAAATATGCGGCGCAGGATTTCAAATATGTAAACCGCGAGGAGGATCTCGGCATAGAAGGCTTGAGGCGCGCAAAAAAATCATATAATCCTGTGTTTGTTCTTGATAAATATTTTGTGACATTGAAATAGGAGGAGTTAAAAAATGATCTATGTTTTTCTGGCAAACGGATTTGAGGAGGTCGAGGCTTTGACGCCTGTCGATATGCTAAGACGCTGCGAACTCGAGGTTATGACTGTCGGCGTCGGAGGAAAGAATATAAAGGGTTCGCACGGTATAACCGTTGCGGCGGATATCGATACTTCCGAGATAAAGCTTGACAATGATCTTGATATGATAGTTCTCCCGGGAGGTATGCCGGGAACGCTTAATCTTGAAAAGTCCGCTGATGTTCAAGGAGCGATAGATTTTTGCGTCGGAAGCAATAAATATGTTGCTGCAATATGCGCCGCTCCATCCATACTCGGTCATAAGGGACTGCTTGAAGGCAAAAAAGCCACATGCTATACCGGCTTCGAGGGAGAGCTTTTCGGAGCTGAGATAAGCGGCGATCCCGTATGCACAGACGGTAATATTGTTACGTCAAGAGGCGCGGGTACGGCTATGGAGTTTTCTTTTGAGCTTGTGAAGAATCTCGTATCGGAGGAAAGAGCCGAAATTCTTAAAAACTCGGTTATTTATTCAAAATGAGCGATATAGATATTGAAAAAAATATGCTTCGCCGTGAAATAAAGAAATTTCGCGCCGATATGGATATCGATCATAAAAAAACGCTTGACAGCAGGATATACGCTAATCTGTTAAAGTGTGACGAATTTTTTAAAGCCGATACGGTTTTGATATATAATTCAACGCAAATCGAGGTAAGTACCGGAAAGATAATAGAGTATTGTCTTGAAAGGCGTAAAAAAACGGCGATACCAAGATGTTTTCCCGAAAATAAAATGAAGTTTTATTTTTATGACGGGATAGAAGAACTGGAAAAATCAAAATTCGGTATATATGAGCCGCGTGAAAGCATTGAAAATGAAGTAAAAAACTTTGATAATACCGTGTGTATCCTTCCTGCGCTTGCGGTTGACAGAGAGGGATACCGCTTGGGATACGGCGGCGGATATTATGATAGATTTCTGTCAGAGCATGAGGTTGTAACTATCGCTTTGTGCTATAGTGAAAATATGGTCAATAAGCTTGTACATAATGAATTTGACCGCAGGACGGCATTTGCTGTCACAGAAAAAAGCTTGGAGGTGTACAATGGAAAATAAAAACGTGGGTTCCGACAGAGAAAAAATGATAGAAGATATTCTCTCGATGGTCGACGGCGGCAGCAAGCAGGATACCGGCGTAAGCCGCGCGGAAAGAGCGGCGGCATCTTCCGCAAACAGGGCTGCTTCCGAGAGAAAGGAAAGTACGTCTTATCAGAGAACGCCGCATTCTTCCAATTCCGCAAAAAGAAACTCCTCTAAGTCTGCCTACAGCCGTACAACAAGTACAAGGAGAAATACTTCTGCCGGAAGAACGGGATCTGTTAACAGGAGCGGTATGCGCGATAGCAGAACCGCAGGCGTGAGCAGAAGCTCGATGAATGAAGATAAAACCGTAAGCGTGAGCAGAAACAGTATGCTGACAGGCAGTATGAGCAGAAGCGCAGTACTTGATTCTACGGCTGCGAGGCG
Source organism: Clostridium sp. (assembly GCA_023664445.1). GTDB lineage: Bacteria > Bacillota > Clostridia > Oscillospirales > Ruminococcaceae > Porcipelethomonas. The sequence goes on from JAMPFN010000038.1 coordinate 8,145, forward strand.
AGCGGCTTATGACGCAAATTCCCAGACAGGAAGCGTTGCTGCCGATTATGCGGACGATATTATGGAAAGAATGTCTGCTGCAAGAAGCGCAAAGGGACAGACTCATGATCCCTTGAGAAACAGCCGTTCCGCGCCGAGAAGAAAAAGAAGCAGATTTTCAGGACGTCTTCCTATGGTTCTGATCATTACAACGATCATATTTACAGTTGCGATATCGCTTTCTATACTCATTATTTCGGTTGCGAGGGATATGCTTGCTATCGGAAAATCGGACGATATAAAGATCATCACTATCCCCGAGGGCGTTACTACAGAACAGGTGGCGCAGATACTTTGCGATGAGGGCATTATAAAAATGCCGAAAGCTTTCGAGTTTGTGTCAAAGCTTGGCAATTCGGATACAAAGTATATTGCGGGCGATCATGAGTTAAGTCCGAGCAACGCTTACGAAACTATCATAAATGAGCTTACGACCGATAAATCGCTCGAAAAGGAAACGGTCGATATTACATTTGTCGAGGGCTGCGATATCATTTCAGCCGCAAAGCAGCTCGAGGAAGCAAATGTCTGCGAAGCCGAAAGATTTATCTATTATTTCAATGCCGGCGATTATGGCTATGAGTTTGAAAATCATTTGCCTGCGTCAACAGCGTCAAAATTCAATCGTATGGAGGGGTATCTTTTCCCCGATACATATACTTTCTATGTTGAAACCGACCCTGAGATCGTTTGTCAGAAGATATACAAGAATTTTGATGAGAAGTTCAAGCTTGAATACTACACAAAAATGAAACAGATGAATATGACGCTCGATGAAGTTATTACGCTTGCGTCGATAGTACAGGCTGAATCCCCCGATGTCGCGACGATGAAAAAGGTGGCTTCGGTATTTGAAAACAGACTCGCAAGCCCGGAGGAATTTCCGCAGCTTCAGTCTGATCCGACTACATATTATGTTGAAGAGGTAATAAAGCCGAATATCGAGATACCGTCTGAGGCGATTTTTGAGGCTTACGATACATATCAGTGTGTCGGACTTCCGCCCGGTGCGATAGGAAATCCGGGTATCGACGCTATCGAGGCAGTTCTTTATCCCGCGGATACGAATTATTATTTCTTCTATGCGAATGTCGAAACTATGGAAACATTTTTTGCCGTAACAGATGAAGAACATGAAGAAAATAAGGCAATGGTGAGCGGTCAGCAGTCGGATGACGACGATGATGGGGAAGAAGAATAAAGTGAACAGATACGATGAATTGGAGGTCTTAGCTCCGGCCGGTGATATGGAACGATTTGACGCGGCGCTTGATTACGGCGCTGACGCGGTGTATCTTGGGGGAAAAACCTTTGGTATGAGAGCGTCACCGGGAAATTTCGATTTTGACCAGCTTAAAACGGCTGTGGAAAAAGCGCATGGAAAGGGCGTAAAAGTATACCTTACCTGCAACACCCTGCCGAGAAACAATGAGATACCATATTTCAGAGAGTTTATAGAAAACGCGGAAAAATGCGATGTTGACGCTGTTATTACTGCCGATTTGGGGTTGCTTTCGCTTATAAAAAAATACACGCCTGATATGGAAATACACATGTCTACTCAAACGGGTATTGTCAATTACGTTTCCGCAAATGAACTTTATAATATGGGGGCAAAAAGGGTCGTACTCGCAAGAGAACTTTCCCTTGAAGAAATTGCCGAGATAAGGGTTAAATCCCCCTCGGATATGGAAATAGAAGTCTTTGTGCATGGTGCGATGTGCGTTTCCTTTTCGGGAAGATGTTTGCTTTCAAGCTATCTTGTGAATCGTGACGCAAACAGGGGAGAGTGCGCTCAGCCATGCAGGTGGGGATATCATCTTATGGAGGAGAAAAGGGAAGGACAGTATTTTCCCGTATTTGAGGACGAAAAGGGAACTTACATCTTGAATTCAAAGGATCTCTGCATGATAGACCACATCGATAAGCTTGCCGAGGTTGGCGTTACAAGCCTTAAAATTGAGGGCAGGGCTAAATCCGCTTATTATGTTTCTGTTGTGACGAATGCCTATAGAATGGCTGTTGACTGGCACAGAGAGCATAGCGGAGAACCGCTTCCCAAGTGGATAAGCGATGAGGTTTTCAAGGTGAGCCACAGGAAATACTGTACGGGATTTTTCTTCGGACACCCAAAGGACTGTCAGTATTATGAAACGGGCGGATATATCCGAAATTACGATGTTGTGGCAGTAGTTGACAGATGTGAAAACGGTATCGTTTATGCTACGCAGAGAAACAGATTTTTTCATGGCGACGAACTTGAAATACTTTCTCCGCGGGAAAAGCCTGTCATAATGACGCCAAAAGAGCTTTTTGATGAGAACGGCGAAACGCTCGAAACGGTGAATCACGCGATGATGAAGTTCAGTTTTCCGTGCGACAAAGAGTTTCCGCCAAATTCGATAATAAGAAAAGGTACGAAGTCCCTCGAATGAGGGACTTTTCATATATGCAGCAAAAGCCCGGATAATCCGAGCTTTTGTGCGTAGAAAAAATCTTAAATTTTATTTCGGCTTATGCCGATAAATATATTATACACCAATTTTTGGTAATTGTCAAGCGGTTTAAGGAAATTAATTTCCTCGATATGTACATTTCTTATCTTGAACCAAAGAAAATCAAGCTTCCGCTCCGGCACAGCTTGCGCTGTGAGTCGCGAAAGCAAGAGATAGGGACTGTCTTTATAGTCGGGGACTGTAAACGGCACTTTTTTAGTGTCAGCAAGTATGGTTTACAGTTTTGAAATTTTGAGGGCTTTATCTCCCGATCTTTGCCAAGAACGTTTTGTTTGGTTTCTCACATTTTTAGTAATACTTCCCCTTTGGGGGAAGTATTACTAAAAATCATGGGGATTCCAAAGGGAATCATTCACTTTGGCAGGGGGTATGGGGGACAGAGTCCCCAAAACAATCTTCTCAAAAATTGATTTGCATGGGTAATTAATTCTTGATTATTCCGTCAAGATTGAAATCGGGCGTATATGCTGACTGCGCCGAGCTTCGCGCCTGTGAGTATCCGTTAAAGTTATATTCTTCGACAGCTTTGAGGACAGAATTGTATTCAAACGTAGTGATTCGCCTGTTTATCTCAGGGCAGCTATTACAGTTGGAATTTGGAGTATATTGACTCATAAGACTGAAGAGGAAACTGTCATTCGGTAGATTTTTCCCAAGCCATTTTATGACAGATATGGAGTCATGACGGCAATGGGGAAGTATCATATGTCTTATTATCAAGCCCTTTTTAAGTATGCCGTTTTCAAGTACGAGCTTCGGCTGCTGACGGTGCATTTCCAGTATTGCGTCTTTGGCATATTCAAAGTAATTACCTGCTTTGGAGTATTTTTCTGAAATATTACTATCGGTATATTTGAGATCGGGCAAATAAATATCAACGTATTTGTCAAGCATTTTCAGTGTGGAAATTTTTTCATATCCGCCCGTATTGTAAACTATGGGGATAGTAAGCCTATGCTTTACATGTTGAAGAGAATCAATTATTTGCGGCACATAATGAGTGGGATTGACAAGATTGATGTTGTTCGCTCCCTGTTCCTGTAATTCGATAAAAATTTCTCCCAATCGCTCGGAAGAAATTTCTATGCCGTTATTTTCTTTACTGATAGTATAATTTTGGCAGAAAACGCATTTGAGCGTACAGCCCGAAAAAAACACAGCCCCCGAGCCTTTTTCTCCGCTTAAACATGGTTCTTCCCAATAGTGAAGCTGGGCTTTAGCGGCTTTGATACGTATGTCCGCACCGCATAAGCCTTTAGTTTTGGTTCTGTCAGCTCCGCATTCTCTCGGACAGAGAGTGCAGCATGAAAAATTGTAGTTCAAGACAGCCTCTCCTTAAAATCATCATATCCGAATTTTTTAATTATATTGACTTCGCCGTTTTCTTTGAGTACCGCAATATCGGGCAGCGGCATACCGTTGAAGGTGTTGTTTTTCACCATACTGTAGATAGCCATGTCCTCAAAAATCAGAGTGTCGCCGATTTTGAGCGGATCGTCAAAGGAATATTCACCTATCATATCTCCCGCAAGACATGTCTGAGATCCTAAACGATAGGTGTGCTTCTTCTCGTTTTGTATCCCCGAATTACGAAGCGGCGGACGGTACGGCATTTCCAATACGTCAGGCATGTGACACGCCGCCGATGTGTCAAGTATCACTGTCATTATATCGTTTTCTGTGATGTCGAGTACCTTTGTGATGAGATATCCGGCATTCAGCGCTATAGCTTCACCGGGTTCGAGATACACTTCAAGAGCGTATTTTTCCTGCATTTTTTTGATGCAACGCTCAAGACGTGCGATATCGTAACCGCTTCGTGTTATATGATGACCGCCGCCAAAATTTATCCATTCCATGCCTTTAAGAAACTGACCGAACTTCTCCTCCACAACTTCTAAGGTCGTTTCAAGATCGTCTGAATTCTGCTCGCAAAGCGTGTGAAAATGAAGTCCCGAAACGCCGTTTAAATCGTCTGATCTGAAATTTTTTAAAGTTATCCCAAGACGCGACCTCGGAGAACACGGATCGTAAATTTCATGCTCCTGTTGTGTGGAATACTCCGGATTTATGCGCAAACCTATTTTTTTCCTCGCTTTGAGAACTCTGTCGCGATAACGGTCAAGCTGTGAAAACGAATTAAAAATAATGTGTCCGCAGTAAGATAAGATATCATCAAACTCGTCCTCTCTGTATGCGGCGGAAAAAACGTGATTTTCCTTTCCCATGCATTCATACCCTAAACGTGCTTCAAAAAGACCGCTGCAAGCAGTACCGCTTAAATATTTTCCAATAAGCGGATAAAAGTAAAATGCTGAAAAAGCTTTTTGCGCAAGGAGTATTTTGCAGCCAGTTCTGTTCTGAACGCCCTTTAGTATTTCAAGATTGCTTTTTAGCTTTCCCTCGTCTATGATATAGCAGGGAGTTTTTATATTTTTTACGTCGGGTGTCATACAAATTTTACAGCCGTTCCGTAAGCCATTACCTCTGCCGCGCCCTGCGTTATTTCAGACGAAGAGTAGCGAATGTTTACTATGGCGTCAGCTTTCAAGGACTCGGCTTCCTGAATCATACGATATGTTGCGAGATCTCTCGCCTCCATCATCATTTTGTTGTATTCTTTAAGCTCACCGCCGACAATTGTCTTGAAGCTTTGCATAATGTCCTTTCCGATATGCTTTGACTGGATAGTCGAGCCTTGCACCAGTCCGAGCATTTCCAAATTTTTGCCTGCGATGTAATCTGTGTTTACTAAAATCATTTTTTCACCATTCCTTTTAAATTAATCAACAAGTATCGGATCAAAGTTTTCTGTCCAAGGCAGTCCCCACTTGTTAAGAGCCTCCATAAACGGATCGGGATCGAATTCTTCTACATTGTAAACGCCCGGTTTTTTCCATTTTCCCGTAAGCGCCATCATTGCGCCTATCATAGCGGGAACGCCTGTTGTGTATGATACCGCCTGCGAGCCGACTTCCTTATAGCACTCCTGATGATCGCAGACGTTATAAACGTAGTAATTTACGGGTTTACCATCCTTTTTGCCCTGATAAATGCAGCCGATATTAGTCTTGCCGACAGTTCTCGGACCGAGCGACGCGGGATCGGGGAGTACGGCTTTTAAAAATTGCAGCGGTACGATTTCTCTGCCCTCGTACATTATAGGTTCAATAGAAGTCATACCGACATTTTCAAGGCATTTAAGGTGCGTAAGATAGCTCTGACCGAATGTCATGAAAAAGCGTATTCTCTTGATTCCTTTTATATTAAGCGCAAGCGACTCGAGTTCTTCATGGTGAAGCAGATACATATCCTTTTCGCCCACCTGATCGAAATTATAAACTCTCTTGATTTCCATAGGTTCGGTTTCGACCCACTTTCCGTCCTCGATATAGCTTCCCTTTGCGGAAACCTCACGGATATTTATTTCGGGATTGAAGTTTGTCGCAAACGGATATCCATGATCGCCGCCGTTGCAGTCGAGAATATCAATATAATTTATCTCGTCAAAATAATGCTTTTGCGCATAAGCCGAGAAAACGCCTGTAACGCCCGGATCGAATCCGCATCCCAAAACCGCCGTAATACCTGCTTTTTCAAAACGTTCCCTGTATGCCCACTGCCACTTGTATTCAAATTTTGCAGTATCCTCAGGCTCGTAATTTGCCGTATCGAGATAGTCGGTTTTGGTTTCAAGGCAAGCGTCCATGATAGTCAGATCCTGATATGGGAGCGCGACATTGATAACGATATCGGGCTTTTCACTGTTTATGAGCGCAACAAGCTCGCCGACATTGTTTGCGTCAACCTGTGCGGTCGTGATTTTGGTTGAGGTTTTGCTCTGCAATTCCTTCTTGAATTTATCGCATTTTGCCTTTGTTCTGCTTGCAATGCATATCTCCGTAAATACTTCGCTGTTCTGACAGCATTTGTGTATTACCACTCCGGCAACTCCGCCGGCGCCTATTATTAAAGCTTTAGACATTTTCTTATTCCTTTCGTGTCATTAGAGTCTGTTCAATAACTTATTTATCAGTCGGAACTATCTTCCTGATCTTTGTCAAGAACGTTCTATGTGGGTACTCCTATTTTTTGTAATACTACCCGTTGGGTAGTATTACAAAAAATCATCGGGTTTCCAAAGGGAACTTGTTCCCTTTGGCAGGGGGTCAGGGGGACAGCGTCCCCCTTGATAAACAAGGTTACTAAACAAGGTTTTCAATAACAATCCCAACTGTAGATCACATCGCTGAAATCGAGAGCTTTCAGCTTTTCGCTGTTTATAAAGAAGCCGCATATTCCTGCGTCGCCCCACATAAGCTTGTCATTATCTGCGCTGAAATCGCTGTCAAGCTGCAAAAGCAGAAAATCGTATTTCTCATCGCTTCTCGGATCCCATTGAGTGAATGCAGGATAACCGCCTATTTTGTGACCAAAAGCGTTGCTAAGATCGATTTCGTCATCAAAGTCTTCCATGTCGTCGATACGGAATTCAATATCGTAACTTGATTTGATTTTTTTTGGCGGATTCAGGGCATTGTATTTTTTACAAAAAATTTTTTCATACCTGAAATCATGTTCGGTCATAAAGCTTGTACTGTCCGAAAATTCAAGACCGTATTCGCCGTACACAGGCATGCAGTCATCGTCGATTTTTTCGTACTCGTTAGGTATGATCTTCTTTTTTATTTCCTCCTCGATGACTGTTGTATCGACGGTTTCATGATAGACGATACGAAAACCCTCCTGTTTTGTATTGTTGTCAAAATCCGCGCCGTAGAGGTCGTCCGGCATTATCCAGAACTGTAAAAGTCCATGATCGGGAAATTCATCGAGCTTTATTTTTTCACATTCGATCTGCGCTAAAATCCTTAGCTGATTCCCCTTGCTGTCGGTCGGAAAGCTCCCGTCATGAGGAATATAGCCGATACCGCCGAGTTTGCTTTCAAAAACGATTGGTTTTGTTTCTGTCAGACTGATTCCGATGCAAGGTATTTCCGTTTCTTTTTTTATTTGATGATAAACAGCAGTAAAAAGAGTTTTTGTATGATCCAAATATGATTCAGTAGAAACTGTATTTTCTGATTTTTTCTTTTTAAAAATATCGAATAAACCCATTAGTTCTCCTTGTAAAAATAGAGCATAATTTCTCTTAGAAGCTTGCATGCAAGAGCGGTAGACGCTCCGCTCTGATCGAGCATAGGCGAAAGCTCGTTTATATCGAGAGCGACAACGTTAAGCTCCTTTACGAGTTCTATAGCCTTTATAAGCTGATTATAGCCGACGCCTCCGGCTTCGGGAGTACCCGTTCCGCAAAAGCATGACGGATCGAGCACATCGAGATCAAGCGTAAAGTAGACCGGTTTCTCCCCGATTTTTTCTTTCAGTCTGTCCAGACCCTCAAAATCAAAACGGCTGGTTGAAACGTGTTTTTTACCCCATTCAAATTCTTCTCTGTCGCCGCTTCTTATGCCGTACTGAAAAATTTTTCTGTCGCCTACAAGTTCGTGACATCGCCTCATAACACAAGCGTGCGAAAGCTTTTGACCTAAATAATCGTTTCGCAGATCGGCATGCGCGTCAAAGTGAACTATGTGAAGATCGGAATATTTTTTTACGGCAGCCCTTACCGCTCCGAGCGTTACAAGATGCTCGCCGCCTATCATGATCGGGAGTTTTTCATTTTCAAGTACGTCCCTTACCATGCATTCGATATCGTAAAGCGCAAGCTCGGGACTTCCGAAACAAAGCTCCAGATCTCCGCCGTCGTATATTTTTGTATCGGTCAGGTCTTTGTCCTGTCTTGGACTGTAGGTTTCTATTCCGTAGCTTTCGTTTCTCATAGCGGCGCTTGCGAATCGTGCGCCGGGGCGGTATGATGTGGTACTGTCAAACGGCGCTCCGAAAACGACTATTTTGCTTTCGTCATATTCGCTGTCACATCCGATAAAGGTGTGTATATTCACGTTATGATTCATTTTTGTTCTCCGGATTCACGCAGCCTGTCCCTGACATTGTTTGGTATAGCAAAGCAGCCTGTGTGAAGTATCGTATTATAATATCTTGTTTTTATTCCGAGCGAATTCCACAAATCGGCTTTCAGATCGGTTCTCGGGTCGAATTTCTTTGAAGCGAAACCGAAAAGCCAATGCCCCGAAGGATAAGTCGGGATATGCGCCTGATAGACGAGAGCTATCGGAAACGTTGACTTTATGCGGCTGTGCGCGCGCTTCATAGAATTCGCATATGAAGTATAGAATGTGCTTTCATGCTGATTTACAAGTATTCCGTCGTCTGTCAGAGCTTTATAGCAGCTGCCGTAAAATTCTCTTGTAAAAAGCCCTTCTCCGACGCCGAACGGGTCTGTGGAATCAACGATTATAAGGTCGTATTCGTTTTCCTTATTCCGTACAAACCGCAGCCCGTCCTGATAGAAAATATTAACCCTTGGGTCGGAAAGCTGTGAAGCTGTCTGCGGAAGATATTCACGGCATATCTCGACTACCGTTTCATCGATCTCGACCATATCTATATTTTCGATATGATCATATCTCGTAAGCTCTCTTACCGTACCGCCGTCGCCCGCGCCTATTACCAGTATATTTTTGATATCGGGATTTACAGCCATAGGAATATGCGTTATCATTTCGTGATAGATATATTCGTCTTTTTCAGTCACCATGAGATAACCGTCAAGAGTGAGTATGCGTCCGAATTCTTCCGATTCAAAGACGTCGATCCGCTGAAATTCACTGTCAACGCTTTTGAGATGCTTGTTTACTCTTATTGAGAACCTCACATTTTCCGTATGATTTTCCGTATACCAGAGTTCCATTATATCCCTCCTGCGACAACGTTTATATTTTCCATATTTATATCCTGCGTCCCCGTCATGACGCAGCCCTTTTCCTTTGCGTATAAAATATAGTCTATTATATCGTCTGTAATTTTTTCTCCCGGCGCAAGTATCGGTATTCCGGGAGGATAGCACATAACAAATTCTCCGCAGACGCTGCCGCTGCTTTGTTTTATGGGAAGCGATTCCTTTTCGCTGTAGAAAGCCGCCTGCGGTGCCATTATGACTAATGGGTCGATGTACTCATGATCGAGCATTCCCGCCTTATCCTTTGAATAAACGCGCTTTATCTCGTAAAGCGCGGATATAAGCCGTTCAATTTCAAGCGCTCTGTCGCCTGCCGAGATTATAGCGAGAACGTTTCCTATATCGCCGAATTCTATCTGAATATTGTATTCGTCGCGCAGTATGTCATAGACCTCGATTCCTGCAAGACCGATATCTCTTGTGTGTATTGAAAGCTTTGTCGGGTCGAAATCGAAGTAGGAATTTCCGTCGCAAAGCTCTTTTCCGAAAGCGTAATAACCGCCCAGTCGGTTTATTTCTGAACGCGAGTATTCGGCGTATTGGACGGTTTTTTTGAAAATTTCCTTTCCGTTCAAAGCGAGATTTTTTCTTGCGGCGTCAAGCGAGGATATCAGCAGATACGAACCGCTCGTGGTCTGAGTAAGATTTATTACCTGTCTTACATAATCGGGATTTATGTTTTTGCCGCAAAGCAGTATGGAGCTTTGGGTAAGCGAGCCGCCTGTCTTATGCATACTTACGGCTGACATATCCGCGCCTGCCGCCATTGCGGATATCGGCATATTTTCACCGAAATAAAAATGCGTCCCATGCGCTTCATCGACAAGCGCAAGCATACCGTGTTCATGAGCGGTATCGACTATTTTTTTGAGATCGGAGCATACTCCGTAATAGGTAGGATTGTTTACAAGCACGGCACGGGCGTCGGGATTTTCCTTAATAGCCTGTTTAACGCTTTCCGCCGACATGCCAAGCGGTATGCCGAGCTTTTTGTTTGTTCCCGGATTGACATATACCGGTACTGCGCCGTTTACGACAAGAGCGTTGATAGCGCTTCTGTGAACGTTTCGTGGCATGATTATCTTATCTCCGGCTTTGCATGCCGCCATTATCATTGACTGTACGGAACCTGTCGTGCCGTTTACAATAAAAAAGGCGTTTTCAGCGCCGAAAGCCTGAGCCGCAAGTTCTTGTGATTCCTTTATGACCGAAACCGGGTGGCATAGATTGTCAAGCGGTTTCATCGAGTTTACGTCTGCTTTCAGGCAAGACGATCCCAAAAAATCCGTAAGCTCCTTATTGCCCCGTCCGCCCTTGTGACCGGGAACGTCAAAGGGGACTACTCTGTTTTGAAGATGCTGTTTCATTGCGTCCAGCACGGGAGCGCCGCTTTGTGAAAAGATCATGTAAACGCCTCCCGTCAATAGATGTTCATGCCGCTGAATATCTCTATCATTTCCCTGCGTATACTGTTTGTTATAGCAAGTCTTTCTTTAGGGTGAAGCTCGTAAACGTCGGTATTGAAAAGATAATTCTGAAGCTGTATTTCCTTTATAAGCATTTTTGTATGAAAAATATTGGACTGATAGACATTCACATCAACAGCGTCGTATTTTATAAGGGTACGCTCGTCTATATAATCCTGAATAGACGTTATATCGTGATCGATAAAGTATTTCTTTCCGCACATATCGCGTGTAAAGCCTCTGACTCTGTAATCTATGGTAATGATATCGGAATCAAAGCTGCTTATAAGATAATCGAGAGTGTTAAGAGGGGATATTTCTCCGCATGTGGAAACGTCGATATCCACTCTGAAAGTACAAACCTCATTTTCCGGATGAGATTCGGGAAATGTATGAACGGTAACATGGCTTTTGTCAAGGTGCGCATGAACGGTTCTTCCGGTACGCATATTTCCCTGATTGCATGATTGATCTATATTTTCGGGAGAAACGTGTCCTTCGGCGATGAGTACATTGACTGACGCCCCCTGCGGATCGTAGTCCTGCTTTGAGATATTGAGGACTGTAGCGCCTATCATTTTTGTTACATCGCAGAGAATTTTCGTAAGTCTTTCCGAGTTATACTGTTCGTCGATATATCTTATATAGTCCTCCTGTTCGCGCTTTGTTTTAGCGTAGCAGACGTCATATATATTAAAGCTTAAGGTTTTGGTAAGGTTATTGAAACCATATAAAGCCAGTTTTTTTTCCAACCCTAACATCACGGCCTTTCAATTTCAGTTTGTTTTGATAACATCGCTGTTGTCTTCAAATTCTTCCAGTTCGCCGCTTTTTATCAGCGATATCAGAATATCCACGATAGAGGTGTCCAGTTGTGTTCCCGAAGCTTTTTTCAGTTCTTCAATGATATCGTCCATGGACATACGCTTTCTGTACGGTCTTGTGGAATTCATTGCGTCGAACGAATCCGCAACGGCGATCACCTTAGCTATTTTCGGTATCTGATCCGCTTCTATTCCGCTCGGATAACCTGTGCCGTCAAGCCTTTCGTGGTGATATCTCGCGCCGATTGCAAGATTCGGAAGGGAATCTATTTCTTTAAGTATATCATAACCGTTTTTGGTATGCATTTTAATTATTTCGTATTCTTCGTCCGTAAGCTTGTCGGGCTTGTTGAGTATTGCTTTGGGAACGACAAGCTTGCCTATGTCGTGCAAAAGAGCGATACGGTAAATATCGTTTAGTTTCTTCTCGCTTTCGCCTAATTTCTCGGCAATTTTTTTTACATAATAAGCGACACGGTTTGAATGACCTTTTGTATACTGATCCTTAAGATCGATACTCTTTGCAAAGGCGTGTATGACCTGATCTATAAAATGTTCGCTTGCCTCTTCTTCCTGTATTGCCTTTCTGAGTTCCTCGTTTTTTATCATCATGACGCGGTTCTGCTCTTCAAGGCGTACGGAAAACTCATGTATTTCGTCCTTTATATAATGGATACAGTTTTCGGGCGTGTTGCTTCCGTTGAAGATAGCCGACGCCATAGCGCGGCAGTTGTCGTAGCCGCAGGCGCCGCAGTTTATATTCCGCTTTTCACGCGTATCCTTTTTCATTTTATGAAAGATCCTGTCGAGTTCTTCGGCGCTTGGCTCGTAAAGCGAAATGGTTTTTGATTTATCGGTATATTTCCTTACGAAATCGTTAAGATCAAGTTCCGAAAATTTTTCATTGAGCAGCTCAAGCCGTTCGTCGGAGGATAGCTTTTTTGAATACGGGTCAAGATTTTTGTTGTTCGTACATTTTTCTTTTATTTTCTGGAGATTGTAGAAATTATCTTCCGATCCGGAAAGCTCTTCTTCAATACCCGTACCGTAAAGACAGCCCTTGTCGCAATTTAATATATCGACCATAAAGGGAAGAGGACTTCCGTTTTTAACGCGCTTTTTATAGTCGTCGAGAAATTTATAGGTGCGCTTTTTGCCTTCTACCTGACGCACGAAAACATCCTCTCCGCAAAACCAGTAAACGTTTTCCTTAAGACCGCCCGGCATAGGATATACCGAACCAAGACCGTATTCGATCTCGTCGTCGGCTTCTTCTCCGAAAACGTCATGTTTCCTGACATATTTCATGAAGTGGTCAAACGTCATGTTGTATGAAACATATCCGTCGGTATTCGGATCGGTTATCTCCGCCTTTTTTGCAATGCAGGGACTGATAAACGCAAGCTTATCGGTTATGCCCATATATTTTTTTGCGTATATCGCCGTACACAAAAGCGGACTGTGTATCGGGATAAGCTTATCGATAAGCTCGGGCGCATAATGCTCTATATAATTGACGATCGCGGGGCATGGCTGAGAAATACCGCCGGAAACGCCGTATTTTTTAATATAATTCACATATCCCCAAGTAGTGATATCCGCGCCGAAGCTGACGCTTATTATACGGTTTACGCCAAGCTTTTTCAAGCCTCCCAAAACGGAAGCGTACTGCTCCGGATAATTTGCCTGAAACGAAGGCGCAAGCAGAACCGATATATCTTCGCCTTGTTCAAGATCGTAAAAGAATCTTTCGGTATCATCGTAAAAGCTTCGCGCGTTATGTTCGCATACGTCGAAGCATGCGCCGCAGGATATGCAGTTTTCGCTGTGAACTTCAATACGCTGAACATCGCCCGTTTGAATGGAATAGTTTGCGGTCAGAACAGGACAAACTGATATACAGCGGTTACAACCCTGACATTTATTATTTGTATAAACCAATATATTTACCGCTTTATTGTCCATTATCTTCACCCTTTTCCTATAAGAACAGCTTCTAAATTACAGTATAGCATATTTCTGCGATTATTGCAAGCGGATTCATTATATTATTACGCAAATCAGTTTTTTGAATAGTTTGTGGGGGACTCTGTCCCCCAATCCCCTGTTTAAGGGAACAAGTTCCCTTAAGAATCGTCGTATGTTCATTTCTTGCCTTGATGCAAGAAACGAACCAAAGAAAATCAAGCTTCCGCTCCGGCACAGCTTTCGCTGTGAGTCGCAGAAGCGAAAAATAATTACTATCTTTATAGTCGGGGACTGTAAACGGTAAATTTTACCACTCAGCAATTATAGTTTACACAAAAATTAATTTTCAGAATTTTGAGGTACTTTATCTCCTTATCTTTGCCAAGAACGTTTTGTTTGGTTTCTCACATTTTTAGTAATACTTCCCCTTTGGGGGAAGTATTACTAAAAATCATGAGGATTCCAAAGGGAATCATTCCCTTTG
>JAMPFN010000039.1 GCA_023664445.1 Clostridium sp.
CGGCTCTGTAAGAGGCATTTCCTTTGGCAGGGGGCTTGGGGGACAGAGTCCCCCAATAAGCTTCTAAAAAGTTTTCGGTCGGGTTATAAAAACCCGACCGAAGTTTTTTATGAATTAAATTTTTCTTTAAGCTTATCAAAGAACGACTGTCTTTTCGCATAATGCGTTTCCGTTGAGTTTTCGCCCATAGCAGTTTCGTATGCCTTAAGCGCTTCTTTCTGCTTCTTTGTCAGATTCTTCGGCACTTCAATATTAATCTTAACATACTGGTCGCCTCTGTCGCTGCGCTTAAGTCTTTTTATGCCCTTGCCCTTAAGACGGAATACTGTTCCGGTCTGCGTACCCTCGGGAATGTTGTATTTCACCTTTCCGTCAATGGTCGGCACAGTTATTTCGTCCCCTAAAACCGCCTGCGTATATGTTATCGGTATATCGCAGTGTACGTCAAAGCCATCTCTTACAAAAAGAGGATGCGGTCTTACAGAAATAACTACATGCAGATCGCCGTACGGTCCGCCGTTGAGTCCGCTGTCGCCCTGTCCGCCTACACGAAGAACCTGTCCGTCGTCTATTCCGGCAGGGATATCTACGCTGATATTTTTCTCAACGCGTATTCTCGCAGTACCTCTGCACTTTTTACAGGGAGATGAAATGATCTTTCCTTTACCGCCGCATTTCGGACATGTCTTGGCGCTCGAAATAACGCCGAAAGGCGTCCTTTGTGACACATTTACGCTGCCCGTACCGCCGCAGTCGGGACAAGTCTGCGCGGTCGTACCCTTTTCAGATCCCGTACCGTCACATTCGGGACATTTTTCCATATGTGATATCTTTATATCCTGCTTTTTGCCCTCACAGGCTTCCATAAAGCTTATGTTCGCATTTGCGGTTATATCTCCGCCGCGTCTTGGCGCGTTTACGTTTGAGCGCGCGGAACGCCTTGCCCCTCCGCCGAATATGCCGCCGAAAAGATCGTCGAATATATCTCCGACATCGCCGAATCCGCCGCCGTTGAAGCCGCCTGAAAATCCGCCGCCGCCGTAATTGGGATCAACTCCGGCATGACCGAACTGGTCGTATCTTTGTCTTTTTTCGGGATCGGAAAGCACTTCATAAGCCTTGTTAAGCTCCTTGAATTTCTCTTCGCATTCCTTATCGTCGGGATGAAGATCGGGGTGATATTTTCTTGCAAGCTTTTTAAAAGACTTTTTTATATCGTCCTCCGAAGCTCCCTTTTCGACCCCCAGCACCTCATAATAATCTCTTTCATCAGCCATTTTTCTGACCAAGCCTTTCCGGCTTTCCGGCGTTTTGCCGTAAAGCCCCTATTGTCCGATCGGAAGCAGGAGTTTCAGGCTTCCGAATATGTCTTTCGGGCGGACATATTTCAGCCACCCGAAAAAATTATAATTTCTTACGCTTCTGTGAAGTCGGCGTCGACCACGCCGTCATCATTGCCGCCGTCTGCCGCTCCGGCAGCGCCCATAGCGTCAGCCGCAGCCTGCTGCGCCGCTGCCTGTTCCTCAGGACTTGAATTCTGATATGCCTTCTGTGCAACAGGTGTGAATACGTTCTGAAGTTCTTCCATTTTAGCCTTTACATCAGCCGTGTCAGTACCCTTTAACGCTTCTCTTACAGCCGCGATTTTTTCCTCAACAGGAGCTTTATCCTCCGCTGTGATCTTGTCGCCGAAGTCAGTCAAAGCCTTTTCGCACTGATATGCAAGATTTTCAGCCTGATTTCTTGTATCGACTTCTTCTCTTCTCTTTTTGTCCTCTTCCGCGAACATCTCGGCATCTCTTACCGCTTTGTCGATGTCGTCTTTGGACATATTTGTCGAAGATGTGATAGTGATATTCTGTTCCTTACCTGTTCCCTTATCCTTAGCCGAAACATGAACGATTCCGTTTGCGTCGATATCAAATGTCACTTCGATCTGCGGGATCCCTCTCGGTGCGGGCGCGATGCCGTCAAGACGGAATGTTCCGAGCTGCTTGTTGTCCTTGGCAAATTCACGTTCGCCCTGAAGTACGTTTATATCAACGGCGGTCTGGTTATCGGCATAAGTCGAGAATACCTGTGTCTGCTTTGTCGGGATGGTTGTGTTTCTCTTTATCATAGGAGTGCTTACTCCGCCGGCTGTTTCGATACCAAGAGTAAGAGGAGTAACATCGAGAAGAAGAAGTCCTTCCTTAACATCTCCGCCTAAAACGCCGCCCTGATACGCCGCTCCGAGAGCTACGCATTCATCAGGATTGATTCCCTTAAACGGTTCTTTATTGATAAAGTTTTTTACAGCGTCCTGAACGGCAGGGATCCTTGAAGAACCGCCGACCATAAGGACCTTGTGAAGATCGCTTGCCGAAAGACCGCTGTCTGACAGAGCCTGTTTAACAGGTCCCATAGTCGACTGTACAAGATCCGCCGTAAGCTCGTTGAATTTAGCCTGTGTAAGAGTAAGGTCAAGATGCTTCGGACCTGCCGCGTCGGCTGTGATGAATGGGAGATTGATCTGCGATGTCGGAGTTGAAGAAAGCTCGATCTTTGACTTTTCAGCCGCCTCCTTAAGTCTTTGCATAGCCATTTTATCTGTGGACAGATCAATGCCCTCAGCCTTTTTGAATTCGGCGATCATCCAATCAATGATCCTCTGATCGAAGTCATCGCCTCCAAGACGGTTGTTTCCGGCTGTTGCAAGAACCTCTGTAACGCCGTCGCCCATTTCAATGATAGATACGTCGAACGTACCGCCGCCAAGGTCATAAACCATGATCTTCTGATCCTCTTCCTTGTCAACGCCGTATGAAAGAGCGGCAGCCGTAGGCTCGTTGATGATTCTCTTAACGTTAAGACCGGCGATCTGACCTGCGTCCTTTGTTGCCTGTCGCTGCGAGTCTGTGAAGTATGCCGGAACTGTAATAACGGCTTCCGTTACCGTTTCGCCAAGATATGCCTCGGCGTCGGATTTCAGCTTCTGGAGTATCATAGCCGAAATTTCCTGCGGCGTGTATGACTTTCCGTCGATATTTACCTTATAGTCTGAACCCATGTGACGCTTGATCGAAATAACCGTTTTTTCAGGATTTGTAACAGCCTGACGCTTTGCGACCTGACCTACAAGTCTTTCTCCCGTCTTTGAAAATGCGACAACCGAAGGAGTCGTTCTTGCGCCCTCGGAGTTCGGGATAACGACAGCGTTTCCTCCCTCCATAACAGCTACGCATGAATTTGTCGTACCTAAGTCAATACCAATAATTTTTCCCATGATAATTCATCCTTTCTATAACCCTTAATTGGCAACCGCCACTACCGCATGGCGTATTACTTTATCGTTTAGCATATATCCTTTCTGAAAAACCTCGCATACTGTGTTGTCGCCGAAGTTTTCATCCTCTGTCTGCTTTATTGCATTGTGCAGATTCGGGTCGAACTGTTCGCCGAGCGCTTCCATTTCCTTAACGCCTATCTTGTCAAGCGCTTCATTGAACTGATTGTATATCATCTGCATACCGTTTTTGAATGTTTCATCGGTACACTCCGATTCAAACGCCCTTTCAAAGTTATCGAGAACGGGCAAAAACTCGGCAACGCATTTTATTGTTGAATCGCTGAATATCTCAAGCTTTTCTTTGGAAGTACGCTTTCTGTAGTTGTCGTATTCGGCGCAGAGTCTAAGATATTTGTCGTCAGCCTCCGCGATCTTGTTTTCAGATTCTTCAAGCTTTGAGTTAAGCTCGTCTATCTCCTTACAGAGTTCATTCGGATCTTCGTCGTTCACGGGGACGTCTATGTCCATATCTTCCGTTTCTTCCTTGCCGTATTTTTTTTCAGACATTGTCATCTTCCTTTCCGTCATTTTCCGTATCCTCTGAAATGAGGTCGGTGATCTTTTGAGTAAAATATTCTATATAAGGAATTATTTTCGAGTAATCAAGCCTCATAGGACCTATAACGCCAAGCGAGCCCGCTTTTTTGCTGCCCCTCTGATAATTTGAAACTATCATGCTGGAATTTCCTATTACAAATCCGTCGTTCTCGCCGCTGAACATAACATGTATGCCGCTGAACGAATCGTTCATAAGCTGTTCCAGTTCGTCATGATGATCCATGAACTTCACGATTTCCATAGTATCGAGTTCGCCGCATGAAAGCAGATTATTAGTACCGCTGACTTTAAGCTCCTTTTTCAGAAGTCCCTGTGAAAGCTCGTATACGCCCTGTACGAGCGGCGAAAGCGTCAGCATATAAGTTCCCAGCGCCTCGACAAGCTTTGCGAGCATTTCGTCCGAAAGCTCCGAAACGGAAACTCCCGCAAGATTCTCCTGAATATAATTTGTGAAAAAATCAAGCTGTTCATTCGTCAGATCGAATTCCAGACGGCACGCCTTATTTTTTATGCTTCCGTTCGAGGTTATGAGAAGTATCACATAAAGCCTTTTCCCCGTCGGAATGACCTCCACCTTTGATATGACAGAAAATTCAGGCGATGAATTTGAAGCGACAGCCGCGCATTTTGTAAGTTCCGCAAGAGCGGTCGTGGCGCTTTCTATTATAAGCTCCTCGGTCAGCGCGCCTTTTTCTTCAAGCATACTGTCAAGGCGCTTTATCTCTTCATCGGGAAGCCGGTCATGCGTCATTATCCTGTCGATATAAAGACGATATCCGCTGAATGTCGGCACACGCCCCGCAGATGTATGCGGCTGTTCGAGATAACCCATTTGCTCCAGAACTGCCATATCGTTTCTCACCGTTGCCGCCGAAACCTTTATATCCGGAAGCGAGGCGATCGTCTTCGAGCCTACAGGTTCGCCTGTCAGAATGTATTCGTCAATGACAGCGGCTAATATTTTAAGCTTTCTGTCATCCAATTTTCCTTCCTCCATTAGCAGTTTTCATTTGCGAGTGTTAGCACTCAACGTGTTAGAGTGCTAAATATAATTTAACACTATTATTATCGAATGTCAAGGGAAATATTCATTTTTGTAACAATTAACAAATTAGACGGCTGCTTATTTGTGATTTGTGCCATTTTGTCTAACGATTCTTGCCTCTCCGGAATTAAGTATCTCCTCCGTACCGTCGTCATATCTGACTATCAGTCCGGCGTCGTCGCTTATACCGATTGCCTGTGCCATGCGTTCGTCCTGAAACTTTGATACAACGACACGATTTCCGACAATAAAAGAGCGTCTGCGGTATTCCTCAAGAAATTTTTTCTTTTCGATGTTTTTCATATATTTGTCGATATTATTGAGTATTTCCGCTATAAGACGGCTTCTGACGGGTATATTTCCCGTTTCGTCCTCAACGGACGTCACTATGTCAAGAAGCTCGGGCGGAAACGTATTTTTAACGCTGCACAGGTTTATTCCGATACCGGCAACAGCATAATCAAGACAGTCATTTTCAAAATTGACAGACGCTTCGGTCAGTATGCCGCATATTTTTTTTCCGTTTAAAAACAGATCGTTCACCCATTTGATCCCGACATCTGTCTGACATATCCTGTCAACCGCGTCGGCAGCCGCAGCCGCAATACACGAGGTTATAAGCTGACTTGACTGCATATTTATATCGGGACGCAGCACAACGCTCATGTATATGTTTCCTCCGACAGGAGAGCAGAAGCTTCTGCCCGTGCGTCCCTTTCCGGCGGTCTGCGTTTCAGCCGTTACAAGCGTACCGTGCCCTGCGCCTTCCGCCGCAAGCTTTTTGGCGTAATTATTAGTTGAATCAACGCTTTTGAGTATACATATATCGCGATCTTTATTTGCATTAAGATAATGCCTTATAACGATCTCGTTCAAAGCGATCCCTTCGGACGAAAGCGAATAGCCTCTATTGGTAGCAGCTTCTATCTCAAAGCCTTTCGCACGAAGAGATCTGACCGCTTTCCATACAGCGTTTCTTGAAACGCCTATTTCCCCGGCAAGATTTTCTCCGGAAACAAATCCGTCCGTTTCCAGCAATATTTTCAGTACATTTTCTTTTGTAGTCATATTTTTCACCCTTTCAGAATATAAAGCATAAAATATAGTAAACGACAAATTTATTTGGCATTTACTATTTGCCAATTTGCACGCAGCGAATGTAGTGAGCGGATGTGCAAGGCATTTTTAATAATTGTTTTATAGTGAACGTCAAATTATTTTTGACATTCACTATAAATATAACACATATCGCCGAAAATGGCAATATCCAAGAAGGGAAAAAAATGAACATATTTTTTATACAGGATCTGATGCTTGTCCTTGCTGTATCGCTCGACGCTTTTCTGGCAGCGTTTTCGTTCGGCTCGGACAAAATAAAAATACCGACTTTTTCAGCATGTGTAATATCGTTTATCTGCACTGCCATACTGACCGCTTCAATATTGTTTTCATCAGTTATAGGAAGCGTCATACCCGACCGCCTATGCTGCGCTTTAAGCGCCGGTATACTTACTGTAATGGGAACAGTTTCTCTTTTTCAGACTATGCTTAAAAGCGCTCTCAGAAAAAGACAGGGCGAAAGCGGATTCAGCTTCAAAATATTCAATATTGATTTTGTCATCAACGTCTATCTTGACGAAACCAAAGCCGATTCGGACTGTTCCAAAAATCTTTCCGCAAAAGAAGCCGTAACGCTTGCGCTTGCTCTTTCAGCCGATTCTGTCGCAAGCGGTTTTGGCGTAGGATTGAGCGGCAGCAATGTTTTCAGAATAATTATCGCAAGTTTTCTCATAGGCATTGCCGCTTTGGGTATCGGCAGTTTTCTTGGCAGAAAAATTGCGGGAGGAAAACCAAAATTATCGTGGCTTTCGGGAATTATACTTATTATCCTCGGACTTTTTAAATATTGGTCTGTTAATTAGAACATGTCCACATAAAATATGTCACATGTCTTTGGAGCTGATTTTGCCGCTACTCGCATTAAAATTTAAAGTATGTCCAAAAATTTTCAATTCTTTTTATAAAAAGCTTGACATTTATCAATAAAAATGATATAATATTATGGTAGTAAATTATTAAATTGGCAGACATGACAGTTTTAGGTATTGTTACATCCGTAAAAAAATAATTTCGCTGTCACTTGAATATATTTTGTGGAGCAAACTTGTAAAAGTCCGCCTCGGTAAAGAATCTGAACCGAGTAGAAATTTCAGATTCAATATATGCGGATATGGCGGAATAGGCAGACGCGCCAGCTTCAGGTGCTGGTCCTCGCAAGGGGGTGCAGGTTCAACTCCTGTTATCCGCACCATATTAGTGGAACAAAATTGATATCCACCTTTAAAAGCCCATAAATATGGGCTTTTTTAGTATTTTATGTAAACAGGCTCTGCATAAGGAAGTGAAATTATGGAACTTATACTTTCAAATCTATGGTCCGCTATAACTAATTTAATTATTTTTTGATTATTCCTTTTATCTGGTGGATTATCAAACGTCGGAAAAAGGAAAACTTTTTCAGGGCAATAGGAATTACAAAGCCAAGACTGAAATATCAACGGCGCGACTTGATTATATTTTTGGCAGTATATTTCTTATGGAATTCCGGCATAACTTCAATAATTTATTTGTTGGCAGGGGCAGAAATCGGTGTAAGCGGTCATCTGATGCTGTTTATCGGAACAGGCTGTGCAGGACTGGCATTTGGAGTATTAAATGAACGATTATTCAGCGGCTCAATTATCCCCAGTATACTTTTACATGGAATGATCAATTTCAGTTCTTCTCTATCAGAGGCATTGGGCTGGACAGATAAAGTCGGAGTATATTCTGCTTACATAGTAATTGTGATTTCAATTGCCATATCAATAATAACCGCAAAAAGAAATATAGAATAAAAACAGCAGGAACATATTTACAGTATCGAACGAACTGTCAAGGTATGGGAATTGACCGTACTGATACGAACTTATGTGTGGCAGTTTTTGAGTGAGTCAGTAGACTACGGTCTATCGAAATACATATACTTAACCTATATTCCAAAACCGCTCAAAGAAAGCCTTGAGCTTTTCAATGACCGTTTCTTTCTTTACCTTGCGGTTGCCGCCGCCGAAGCGTGATACCGCAGGCAGTATTTTGTCTATATCCGTTCCTGTTGTCTTAACAGCGCCGTCACGGAAAGCGCCTGCAATAAACGCTCTTGTTTCGTCCTCTTTGAGCTTTTCCTCCATGATAAGTGATACAAGAGCCTTTTCACGCTCCTCTGCAACATAACCGTGCCATTCGTTCATAACGTCATCGATCTCGCTGATGCCTGCAATAAAGTTTTCAATAAGGTCTTTCTTGCTTCTCAGCTCAGGACTGGAATCAACAGCTTTCTGAATGGTGATAAGCACTTCCTTGTCCATGCAATGACTATCGTGATATTGAGCTACGAGCATAAGGATATAATCAATATTGATCTCTATCTGCTTGATAAGCTCGATCTCAAATACAATATCATCGTCAATATCCGTCAGATTTCCCTTTTTGCACCGTTCAATCCATTCGTCACGCAAATCCTGATATCGACCGAGATAATCTTGAAAATCACGCTCAGAGATGATTTCCTTGCCATCAAACTCATCAAAGCTCACAAGCAAATTACGCATACGCAGAATTGCTCCGAGCAGAGCAATAAACTCTTTCTGCCGTTCTTCCCCAATGATTTTCGGCTTATCAAGCGGAAAATCTTTTAAGAGCCTATCTATCATATCTAAATAGCCGTCTATGTGCTTGCCCTTGCTGTCCTCATAACCGTTGTAATAGTCATCAAAGCTCTGCAAGGTTACGATACCGCCTGCTTCTTTATCTCCAAAGAGTGAAATGGCAGAGTCCGTCCGCTTCTTCAATGCGCGGAAACATACGATATTACCGAATGTCTTTATAGAGTTAAGAATACGGTTTGTTCGTGAGTATGCCTGTATCAGACCGTGCATCTTCAAATTTTTATCCACCCATAGTGTATTGAGTGTTGTCGCATCAAAGCCCGTCAGGAACATATTGACAACGATCAGTAGATCAAGCTCCTTGTTCTTCATACGTAGCGAAACATCTTTGTAGTAACTCTGGAATTTATCGCTTGAAGTATCGTAATTTGTATTGAACTGCTGATTATACCACTTTATCGCATATTCGAGAAAATCTCTTGAAGTAGAATCGAGTGCAGCGGTATCTTCGGGATTTTCTTCATCGAGTATGCCGTCGGGATCTTCCTCATTCGCACCATAACTGTAAATAACGGCGATTTTCAGAGCCTTTTCGGGACTTGCGGTCATCTGCTTCATAAATTCCTCATAGTAAAGCTTGGCAGCCTGCACCGAGGATACTGCAAATATAGAGTTGAAACCATTTACACGCTGCTTCTGCTTGATTTCTTGCACCTGTTCACGGCGTTTGGACTCAGCAACTTCGGAAATATTCGTCAGAATATTATAGCTGTATGTACGCTCATTCCGATATGTTTTCTGATTAAAATGGTCTAAAATATATTTAGTAACAAGAGCAATACGCTTCGGGGACATATATGCTTTCTCACGGTCAATATCCCATACCTTGACATCTTCAATATCTTCTTCCTTGTCCATCGTCTTGATATAGTCAACACGGAACGGAAGTACATTTTTATCGTTGATAGCATCAACAATGGTATAAGAATGAAGCTGATCTCCGAAAACCTGAGCCGTTGTGCGTAGGCTCGGATTTTTGCTTGTTCCCGAATTTAAAGCAAATATCGGCGTACCGGTAAAGCCGAAAAGATGATATTTCTTGAATTTCTTAGTGATAGCGATATGCATATCGCCGAACTGGCTTCTATGACACTCATCAAAGATAATAACGATACGCTTATCGTAAACATCGTGAGTAGTATTCTTTTTGATAAATGAGGCGAGTTTTTGTATCGTAGTAATTATGATACGGCAGTCGGGATTTTCAAACTGTCTTTTCAACACAGTTGTGGAAGTATTGCTGTTTGCAGCGCCCTTTTCAAAGCGGTCATATTCACGCATGGTCTGATAGTCGAGATCTTTTCGGTCAACCACAAACAGCACCTTGTCAATGTAATCGAGCTTTGAAGCCAACCGAGCGGACTTGAACGAGGTCAAGGTTTTGCCCGAACCTGTTGTATGCCAGATATATCCGCCGCCTGCAATAGAGCCGTATTTCTTGTAGTTATGGGCAATTTCAATACGATTGAGAATACGCTCCGTAGCTGCGATCTGATACGGACGCATAACAAGCAGGAGATTTTCAGATGTGAAAATGCAGTATTTCGTCAGAATATTGAGGATAGTATGCTTTGCGAAAAAGGTCTTTGTGAAGTCCACAAGATCGGGAATAACCTTGTTGCTTGCGTCAGCCCAAAAGGAAGTGAACTCAAAGGAATTGCTTGTTTTCGTCTTTTTGCGGCTCTTGCCCGCTTCTTTGACGGCGTTGAAACGAGTGGTATTGGAATAATATTTTGTATTCGTGCCGTTGGAAATAACGAAAATCTGCACATACTCAAACAATGCCGAGCCTGCCCGGAAGCTGTCGCGCTGATAGCGGTCTATCTGATTGAACGCTTCACGGATCGGCACACCTCGCCGTTTCAGCTCGATATGCACAAGCGGAAAGCCGTTTACAAGCACGGTCACATCATAGCGGTTCTGCCGTTTTCCAATATCGACCTCATACTGATTGATGACTTGAAGGCTATTGTTGTGGATATTCTTCTTGTCGATAAGCGTGATGTTTTTTGTTGTACCGTCGTCACGCTTCAGATTTTTTACGCTATCTTCCTGTATAGTCTTTGTTTTCTCAACGATACCCTCATTGGCATTAGCGATATACTCCGTAAAAAAGCGTTTCCACTCACTGTCTGTAAAGGCATAGCTGTTGAGTGTTTCAAGCTGTTTTCGCAAATTTTCTATCAGGTCATCTTCTTTGTGTATAGTCAGATACTCATAGCCCAACTCACCCAAGCGGCGGATAAACTCCTTTTCAAGCTCTGCTTCGCTCTGATAGGTGTCAGCCGTGCGGGGTTCGGGGATATACTCCGTAACAACGGTGTTTTCAGTCGTTGCGGCTACAATGTTGAAATAGCTCATACTGTCAGCTCCTTAAAGGACAACAGCTTGTCCCTGTAATATTCATACTGTTTTCTTCTTGCTTCTATCTCCGCAGGCAAACCCTCGGAAATATCGTTGCAGAGAGCGTCGAAACGGTCGAGGATTTTTACTATTCGGGTTTGTTCTTCAATCGATGGAACGGGTACAGGATATTCATTCAACATTGGTCGCCTGATTGATGTAACAGATGAATGAAAACTTGTCTTTGTTACATATTCGTAAAAGCTACACCTCATATAATGAAAGAAAAATTTTGGTATAACGTTACTTGATGTAATATGTATTCTATATGCCCTTTGATGTAAGGCATATTTTCCCTCAACAAAATGAAATACCTTTCCTACTCCTACACCATCGCCTGCTGTTATAATAGCCGTTTCATCATATTCAAATGTATTTTTCTTTAGCGGTTCCTGTGAACGAACAAAGAATGGATAATTACCTTCATCAATCGCTTCATTTGTATTACTACTGCCCGTACCAATTTCGGCAAGCTCTTGCAACGTCCGCCATTCGCATTCACCTGTCCCCCCCCCCGCGGACACCGAAGTCTAACAGCATATCCCGATAATACTCATACTGTTTCTTGCGAGCTGTAAGCTCTGCTGTAAGCTCTGCTGTAAGCTCTGTGAAATTGTCAAGGATTCTGACAATTTCACGCTGAACCTCTATTGGTGGGACGGGGATTTGTAAATCAAGAACCTTTGACATATCAGGGTGCTTTATGCCAGAACCACGATAGAAAGTGTCAATTACCTTTCCCTTAGTCATTATCCAATAATACAAATATTTATTTAGTAATCTGCTTATATTATTAGAAGTCATAATCCGGTTATCAGCAGTAACGAATTTTCCTTTGTAGTATTTAATACAATCAACAACAGCTCTGGATTTACCCCAAGGAATTGTTACAACTTCTCCCTCACAAAGATTATCTCCTGCAAGTCCTTCATTAGTCCAACCTGTTTGTTCACCTGTAGAGAGTAAAAATACATCACCATTTTCAACTTCAAGAGCAAATAAGTCTTTTGCAAGTAAATAGGGATAATTTATGCTTTTGGGTTGTTTCTCTCTATCAACAGAGTTGAATTTCTTATCCCAAATAGTAACAGACCACAATGGAACATATTCCACCCCATTCGGGCAAAATTCTTTTATCATTTGTTCAAGTTTGCTCATTTCTCATATCCCTCATAATAATACGACTGCTCAATCCCTTTGAAAATCACTTCCCTGTCACTTACTCGATCTGTCAAGTTCGGCTGTATCAGAAAACGAAGCTCCAGGTCGTTGACAGGGCTGCGCTCCATTGCCTGCAAATATTGTACTTTATCAATACTTGCCCAGTCAACCACCCTTTTAAGACGTTTTTTCAGTATCATATCCAGCCAGATACGAGCGCTTCTGCCGTTTCCCTCCATAAAGGGGTGCGCAATGTTCATTTCAACATATTTAGCAATTATATCCTCAAATGTATTTTCCTGCATTTTCTCAACTGCCGCAAGCACTTCTTTCAGGTACAAGCAATTTGCAAAACGGAATCCGCCCTTTGCAATGTTTTTTGTGCGTATTTGCCCCGCAAAATCATAAAGACCGCCGAATAAATACCGATGTATTTCCTGTAATCCCCTGACAGTTCCGACTTCTATCTTGTCGATGTCACCGCTCTCAAACAAACGCTTTGCATTTTCAAGGCTCTTTTCGTCGATATTTGTCATAGTCACACCTCGATTTCCGCAATGATTTTATCTATCTCCGCACGGAGAGCATTTTCGCGCTCTACGATCCGTGAAATCTCCGCATTCAGCGCCGCAATATCAATAACTTCACGGATGTCCTCCTGTTCAACATAAGTCGAAACAGAAAGGTTACAGTCATTTTCGGCAATCTCCGTATTCTGAACAAGACGGCAGAAATATTCGCTGTCGGTACGTTTCATAAAGGCTTCAACGATTTTTGCGATATTTTCTTCGGTCAGCTTGTTGTTGTTAGTGACCTTGACGCATTCCTTTGAAGCGTCAATGAAAAGCGTGCTGTTTTCAGACTTGTTCTTTTTCAGAACCATGATACAAGTCGCAATAGATGTGCCGAAGAAAAGGTTATCGGGGAGCTGAATAATGCAGTCGATAAAATTGTTGTCTATCAGATATTTGCGTATCTTCTGTTCAGCGCCGCCGCGATACATAACCCCCGGAAAACATACAATAGCGGCAGAACCGTTGTTCGCAAGCCAAGAAAGTGAATGCATGATAAACGCAAGGTCAGCCTTAGACTTCGGCGCAAGCACTCCGGCAGGCGAGAAACGCGGATCATTAATAAGAAGCGGATTTGCATCGCCCTCCCATTTGATCGAGTATGGGGGATTTGATACAATTACCTCAAAAGGTTCATCATCCCAATGCTGCGGCTCTACAAGCGTATCCTCATGTGCGATATTGAATTTATCGTAATCAATATCGTGCAGGAACATATTGATACGGCAGAGATTATATGTAGTGATGTTGATTTCCTGACCGAAAAATCCTTGACGAACTTTGTCTTTTCCAAGTATTTTGGCAGCTTTCAGCAGAAGCGAACCCGAACCGCAGGCAGGATCATAGACCTTGTTGACCTCTGTTTTTCCTGCCGTTGCAAGTCTTGTCAGCAGCTCAGACACTTCCTGCGGCGTATAATACTCACCGCCCGACTTGCCTGCATTTGAAGCGTACATACCCATAAGATACTCATACGCATCACCGAACGCATCAATGGTATTCTCCTGATAATCGCCGAGCTGCATAGAAGCTATACCATTCATCAGCTTAACAAGACGCTCGTTACGCTTTGCGACCGTACCGCCGAGCTTGTTGCTGTTCACATCGAAATCATCAAACAGCCCCTTGAAATCGTCCTCGCTCTCACAGCCCTGCGCAGAGCTTTCAATGCTCCTGAAAATGCCCTCAAGCGTTTCATTAAGGTTCTCGTCCGTATCAGCTTTTGCAAGCACATTACAGAAAAGCTGGCTGGGCAGAATAAAAAATCCTTTTGTCTGCACCATATCCTCACGGGCATCTTCTGCTACATCATCGGACAGCTTCGCATAATCGAAATCAGTATCGCCTGCTTCATGTTCTCCGGCATTGATATAGCTTGTCAGATTTTCCGATATATAGCGATAAAACAGCATAACAAGGACATAATTCTTGAAATCCCAACCGTCAACGCTGCCCCTCAAATCATTGGCGATACTCCATATCGTGCGGTGAAGTTCTGCACGTTCCTGTTCTTTCTTATTATCTATCATAGGTCAAAACTCTCTTTCATTTGGTACCCTATACAAAAGATGCTATATATTTTAATATTATACCGCATTTTGCACAATTAGTCAATCGGTAAACGGCATAATTTCTCCGATTTAACCGAGGAAATTATCTTTTTGAAAAGAAAAAAGCTATGCCGTCCACTATTGGTGAGCATAGCCCTATAGATACCTTAAACTGTCTGTATAATCGGCTCTGTATCTCTGCCATCGTCTTCGCTCCGTCCTTGAAGCCTGCCCCTTGTAATCAGCTCTTACGCGCAGCTATGGCGCTTGAAACTGCAATAATGAACTCGCAAAGATAATATTTTGCGGAATTTAATCAGCACGGAATTAACATCCGAATAATTTTCTTACGTCTTAATTGTTAGTATAACAAACCTAATTTAACGCATACTTTCATACTCAGATCTGAGCATAGAAAAATACAGTCTGCCTATATAAGTTTCCTTCATATAAAAATAATCTCTCAAAGTACCTTCATATGTAAATCCGCATTTTTCAATAACACGCTTCGATGGCTTATTGATAGTCTTAGTGCATATCTGAATCTTATGAAAATTTATCTTGTCAAATCCATAAGCAATAACTGCTTTAGCAGCTTCGGTTGCATAACCTCTGCACTGAAAATCAGCTCCTATGCAATACTCAATTTCAGCAAAATGATTTTTGCTGTCAACAAGAAAATAGGCTATCTGTCCGATACATTCATTTGAGTTTCTTTCTATAATTGCCCAACGGTAATAGTCGTTATTTTCATAAGCTCCTATATATTTGCCAAGCAGTTCCCGAACCTGATTTTTTGTTGTATAAACAGGTTCAGAATATAATGACTGAATTTTTTCATCAGCTATCCAGTTCTTTAGCATGGTATCATCATCACAATACTCAAATCTCCTGAGTATAAGTCTTTCTGTTTCTATACTGCATGTCCCAATGTGTGTAAGCATTGTAAATTTCTCCTTCAAACGTTGATTTGTTAAGGAATATCCTCCACTTTAAATATTAGAAGTTGTTCTCATAGGAAAAGTGTGCGGATTTTCGAGCATGATTTTTCTGAGAACAAGGCGATTTTTTGCAGACATATTGGTCTGTCGGTCAGCCCCTCTGTCACTTCGTGACACCTCCTCAACGGAGAGACCGCGTATGGCAAGGAAAATCAACGCAGTTATCAGGAAAATCTGACGAAAAGACGTATGCTTATGCCTATGAGAACAACTTCTTGATATGATTCAATCCTTTTCCGCCAAAGGAGATCCTTATGACAATGCCGTTATGGAATACCTTTTCAAGTACTTGAAAAAGGAAAAGATAAACTGTAAAGCTTATACCTCTTTTGATGATTTGAATTCATCTTTATTCCAGTATATAAATAGCTTTTATAATTCCATCAGACCTCATTCTCATAATAACGGTTTATCTCCTATTCAGGCTGAACTTGATTTTATTCCGCATTTTTTTGTCTACTTTATTGACATTGATCCAATCAGATAGCTCTTATCTTTTCAGACAAATAATATGTTACTGTTGCCGATAACAGAGAATTGTTGCCAAATCGTTGCCACTGTTATCATAATAACAGTGAAAACAACGTATTTACGCTGTTTTAGCGTTTTTTGGCATTATTCCCACTCAATAGAAGCCGGAGGCTTTGTAGTAATATCATAAACTATTCTGTTGACATTTTTTACTTCATTTACAATACGAGCGGAAATTTTTTCAAGGACATCATAAGGAATCCTTGCAAAATCAGCCGTCATGAAATCGGTAGTTGTAACGCCTCTCAGCGCGAGAACATAATCATAAGTTCTTGCATCGCCCATGACGCCCACCGTTCTTGTATTGGTAAGCACGGCAAAATACTGATGAATATCCTTATCCAAACCTGCCTTTGCGATTTCCTCACGGAATATAAAGTCAGCCTCCTGAAGAGTTTTTACCTTATTTTCGTCAAGAGTGCCTATAATTCTGATAGCAAGTCCTGGACCTGGGAACGGCTGCCTTGAAACAAGCTCATAGGGCAGACCAAGCTCCGTGCCGAGCTTTCTCACCTCGTCTTTAAACAGCAGACGCAGCGGCTCGATGATCTCTTTGAAATCAACATGATCGGGCAGGCCGCCTACGTTATGATGTGATTTTATCACAGCCGCTTCATCGTCGTCTCCGCTTTCGATAACATCGGGATAGATCGTTCCTTGTACAAGATAGTCGACCTTTCCTATCTTTTTTGCTTCCTTTTCAAATACATTTATAAACTCTGCGCCGATTATCTTTCTCTTCTGCTCCGGATCGGAAACGCCTCTTAGCTTATCCATAAAGTATTGCGAAGCGTCAACTCTTACAAAATTGATATCCCAGTCCTTGAATGCTTCTTCGACCTCATCGCCTTCGTTTTTTCTTAAAAAGCCGTGATCCACAAATATACTTGTAACCTGCTTTCCTACTGCCTTGGACAACAGCGCGGCGGCAACAGAACTGTCAACACCGCCCGAAAGCGCCAACAACACTTTTTTATCGCCAACCCTTTGACGAATATCGGCAATAGCTGTCTGTACATAGTTTTTCATAGACCAATCTCCGGTAAAGCCGCATACTTCATAAAGGAAATTTTTCAGCATTGCGACACCGTTTTCGGTATGATTTACTTCGGGATGAAACTGCATTCCATAGAGCTTTTTTTCAGCGTTTTCTATTGCCGCGAAAGGGCATGAATCACTTTTAGCGGCAGATTTAAAGCCGTCCGGCAGCGCGGAAATATAGTCGGTATGGCTCATCCATGAGATACCGCTTTTGTCAAGTCCCATAAAAAGCAGACAGTCTGTGTCGTAATCGGTTTCCGTTTTTCCGTATTCCCTCATTTCGGCAGTCGAAACCATGCCGCCGAGAGTCTGCGCCATAAGCTGACAGCCGTAGCATATTCCGAGAACAGGTACACCAAGTTCAAAAATTTCCCTGTCTATCTTAGGCGCATTTTCTGCGTAGACGCTGTTGGGACCGCCTGTGAAAATAATTCCGGCAGGCTTTCTCCTTTTGATATCTTCTATAGGCGTTTTTCTGCTGATGACTTCACAGTATACTCCGCATTCACGGACTCTTCTTGCGATAAGCTGGTTATACTGTCCGCCGAAATTAAGTATCAAACAAAGCTGATGTTCCATTTTTAACTCCAATCTGTAGTCAACGCCGCATAAGGATAACACGGCTGACGCTTATTTATATTTATTATACATAAATTTTGATGTCAAGTCAATATACCGCAGATACACGGAAATCAATTTTTGAGAAACTTTTGGGGGACGCTGTCCCCCCACCCCCCTGCTTAAGGGAACAAGTTCCCTTAAGAATCCCGATTTAATTTTCTTTACGTCCCACAAGGAACGCAAAGAAAATTGAAAGGCAGCTAAAAACTTGCACTTTAAGCAAAAATCAGGAGATAAGACCTTCAAAATTCTGAAAATTTATTTCATTGTAAGCTATAATTGCTGAATGATAAGTTCTATCATTTACCGTCCCCATCTATAAAACCAATCCCTATCTCTCGCTTTCGCGACTCACAGCGTATGCTGTGCCGGAGCGGAAGCTTGATTTTCTTTGGTTCGTTTCTTGCATCAAGGCAAGAAATGAACATACCAAATAAATCAGTTTTTAAAAAATAAAATTGATTTCCGTGCCGCAGATATCCCTGACTATCTCGCCTGCCATAATAAGTCCTGCGCAGGACGGCACAAAAGAAACGCTTCCGATAGTTCTGCGTTTTTCGGTATGCTCCTCGCTTTCCGCAAGATGTGTCCTCGGCTTTTCCGTCGAATAAACTGCCTTGAGCTTTTTTACATTGCGCTTTTTCAGCTCGTGACGCATCACCTTTGCCAAAGGACACATTTCAGTTTTATATATATCCGTAACAGTAAGCTTCGACGGATCGAGTTTGTTTCCCGTACCCATAGAAGATATTATGGGAATACCAAGCTTATACGCGTTTTCTATAAGCGCAAGCTTTGATGAAACCGTGTCGATTGCGTCGGCTATGTAATCAAAGCCCGAAAGATCTATTTCGCTTCCTGTGTAAAAACAATCTATAGCCGCGATCTCAGCCGACGGGTTTATATCGGCTATTCTCCGCTTTGCGGCATCGGTCTTTTTCATGCCGACAGTCGAATGAAGCGCGATGATCTGACGGTTTATATTCGTTATCGAAACGGTATCGCTGTCAACAAGCGTAAGCTTTCCGACACCGCATCTCGCAAGAGCTTCGGCTATATAAGAGCCTACTCCGCCGATACCGAAAACCGCGACCGATGAATTTTTCAGTCTTTCGACGCCTTCTCTGCCAAGCAAAAGCTCTGTCCGTGAAAATTCGTTAATCATCATAAAACATCCTGTACTTTTTATCATTGTGCGTTACGCAGCTCATAACCATGCCGATAGCAACATACATGCTGACAAGCGCCGTACCGCCCGCGCTGAAAAACGGAAGAGGTATACCGACGACAGGCATTACTTTAAGCACCATTCCGATATTCATAAAGCAGTGAGTGAAGAGCATAGCAAATGTTCCGAGGCATATAAGCTTGCCAAGCTTATCCATAGTATTACGGCTGTCGGCAAGAACACGCATGCAAATATACGCAAGCATAACAATTATAACGATAGCTCCGACAAAGCCGAAAGCCTGTCCGATATAAGCAAAAATAAAATCATTGTGTATCTTTGGAACTTCCACATATTCGTCTTTGCTGAAAAGTCCCTTTCCGAAAACGCCTCCCGAGCCAAGCGAAGCAAGCCCCAGATTCTGCTGATATTCAAGTCCCATAGGATCTGTTCCGGGGTGAATAAGAACGAGGATCCTGTTTTTGTGGAGCGACTGCAAAATGTATTTCCACAGTATATATATCGCAGGCGGCGTCAAAGCGCAGGCGAATATAATATATTTTACAGAGATACCCGCCGAAAAGAGCATTACCACAAACATCACAATGAAAACTATAGCCGTTCCGTAGTCGCCCTGCAAAACAATAAGTCCGACGGGTACGGCGCCGTGTATAAGCAGAAAAAGCATGTTCAAAGGCTTGTTTATATTATCTTCGACCTTTGATATGTGAAAGGAAAATGACATGATAAAAGCAAGCTTCAGCATCTCCGACGGCTGTATTGTCATAAAGCCCAAGTTGAGCCACGCCCTGTCGTCCGCACCGTCTACCTGCATACCAAGACCTGTAAACGTCAGAAGCACCAACGCCAGCGTAAACGGCGCATACAAAAACCAAAGCCGTGAGATCGAATGATAATCCAGCCTCGCCACCACAAGGCACGCAGCTATTCCCAATAAAGTACCGACAAACTGCGTTATATAGACGCCTCTGTCTATCTGCTCCAGGTTATTTTTAAATATAGAATAAAGCAATATGACACTTATTACCGCGCAGGCGGTTACGCAAATAATCAGACCTTTATCGAGCTTTCTGAAATAGTCCGAAAATTTTTTCAATACAGAATTCATATATCTTGCTGCCTTTCTTATTTATTTCTTTTGTTCTTCGCCGCTCCAGTATTTCCTGTCAAGGCTTCTTAGCTGTATGGCGGCGGATATGTATTCTTTTTCTATTTTTTCGCTGCCGTAAAGATCGGCTATTGTTCTTGAAACTTTAAGTATTCTGTCATAGGCTCTTGCCGAAAGCCCGAGCCTGTCGAACGCCTTGCCGATAAAGCTCTTTGCCTTATCGTCCATAGGACAGTAGCCGTTGAGTTTATCGGGCGTTATTTGAGCGTTACAGGATATAGAAGTTCCCCTGAAGCGTTCATTCTGAATATCTCTTGCGGCGGAAACACGCTTTCTTATTTCAGCCGACGATTCCTCCTTTTTATCGGAGGAAATATCGTTGAATTCCACAGGAGCAACTTCTATATGAAGATCGAACCTGTCGAGCATAGGTCCGGATAT
The DNA here is from genome assembly GCA_023664445.1 of Clostridium sp. Classification (GTDB taxonomy): domain Bacteria; phylum Bacillota; class Clostridia; order Oscillospirales; family Ruminococcaceae; genus Porcipelethomonas. The sequence continues at coordinate 20,317 of JAMPFN010000039.1, forward strand.
TTTTGAAAGGTATGCCGAAACCTGTTTGTGTGTGCATCTGCATCTTCCGCTCGGATGCCCGTAATATCCGCATGGACATGGATTCATTGCCGCGATAAGCATTATCGACGAAGGGTAAACAACAGTTCCTGCCGCTCTTGAAATAGTCACCTTTCCGTCCTCTAACGGCTGGCGCAGTATTTCAAGCGTTCTGCGGTCAAACTCCGCAAGCTCGTCCAAAAACAAAAGTCCGTTATGCGCAATGGAAATTTCTCCCGGACGCGGAACAGAACCGCCGCCCGCAAGTCCCGCCGATGAGATAGTATGATGCGGCGAGCGGAAAGGTCTTACCGTAACAAGCGGCGCATCGGGATCAAGCATACCCGAAATGGAATGTATTTTAGTGGTTTCGATAGATTCCTCAAGCGTCATGTCAGGAAGAATAGAGGGCATTCTCTTTGCGAGCATACTTTTTCCGCTTCCCGGAGTACCGATCAAAAGAGCGTTATGACCTCCTGCCGCGGCTATTTCCAAAGCCGTTTTAGCGGAATGCTGTCCCTTTACGTCGGAAAAGTCAAGAGCGTAGTCGCATAAATTCGCTTTAGGCACATATTTTTCGGTGAGCGCGATTTTTTTGCCCGATGTAAAATGCTCGACAAGCTGTCTTATATCCGAAACGCCGTAGACCTCGATACCGTCCGAAACAGACGCTTCATAGGCGTTTTCTACAGGAACAAATACCGCATTAAAGCCCTCTTCCTTTGCAAGAAGCGTCATAGGGAGAACGCCGTCTATCGGACGCAGGCTTCCGTCAAGGGAAAGCTCGCCGATAAAGCAGCAGCTGTCAAGATCTGCGTTTATATATCCTGCCGCTTTCATAACAGCCATAAATATAGCCATGTCATGAACAGAACCGCTTTTTCTCGTGCCTGCCGGAGCAAGATTCACCATAACTCTCGCGACCGGAAATTCAAAATCGCAGCTTCTCATAGAAGCCTTTATGCGTTCGCGGCTTTCCTTTACAACCATATCGGGGAGTCCTACTATATCGAAAATGGGAATCCCTCTGCTTATTTCAATTTCAACATCTACCTTAAAAGCGTTAAGTCCGAAAAGTCCAAGACTGTTGACCTTTGAAAACATCACATATCCTCACCTTCTGCCATATGCGGGACTCTGTCCCTTGACATTCTGCCATATGTGGGGGACTCTGTCCCCCAACCCCCTGCTTAAGGGAACATTCTCTACGAGCCGTCCCCTCTGTCAGCTTCGCTGACATCTCCCCACCCCGTGGGGAGTCACCTTTGGAATCCTCATGATTTTTTGAAATACTTTCCCCAAGGGGAAGTATTTCAAAAAATGTGGGTAACCACATGAAACATTCTTGGCAAAGGTCGGGAGATAAAGCACCTCAAAATTCTGAAAATTAATTTTTGTATGATATACGTTGTAAACTATAATTGCTGAATGGATAAATGTATCATTTACAATCACCATCTATAAAGACAATTAATATATTCGCTTCTGCGACTCACAGCGCAAGCTGTGCCGGAGCGGAAGCTTGATTTTCTTTGGTTCGTTTCTTGCATCAAGGCAAGAAATGAACATATTACGGAAATCAACTTTTAGAAACTTATGGGGGACTCTGTCCCCCAAGCCCCCTGCCAAAGGAAATGCCTCTTACAGAG
>JAMPFN010000003.1:0-45654 GCA_023664445.1 Clostridium sp.
TTGCCTTGATGCAAGAAACGAACCAAAGAAAATCAAGCTTCCGCTCCGGCACAGATCACGCTGTGAGTCGCGAAAGCGAAAGATAAGAAATGTATTTATAGTCGGGGATTAAATTACAGTATTTTCCATTCAGCAATTGTGATTTGCAATTTTGAGGGCTTTATCTCCCGATTCTTGCCAAGAACGTTTTGTGTGGTTTCCCACATTTTTTAAAATACTGCCCAAAGGGTAGTATTTCAAAAAATCATCGGGTTTCCAAAGGGAACTTGTTCCCTTTGGCAGGGGGTCTGGGGACAGAGTCCCCCATAAGCTTCTCAAAAGTAATTTGGATGATATATACTATTATAACATAGGCTTACTAAGCTTTCAAGCTGAAATTCAAAAAATATAAAAACGAAGTAAAAGAGCATTGATCCTATCGTTATTGTGTACAAAACAGAGTCTGTTTTTTTGGTACAAACAGAAAAATATGCATAAAGCTATTGACTTGAACTTTGTTATTGGTTATAAATAATATATAGTATATAAACGTTTAATGCACAATGAAAATGTGTATGATCTAAGGCGGCAACACACAGAAATTTTTATAGTGAATGCCAAATAAACATGTAAAGGAAAAACAATGAAAAAAAATAATCTTTTTAAACGTACCCTTTCAGCAATTACCGCATCGCTCATGCTTCTGACGGTATCTTCCGGAATATCCGCAGCCGACGTTCCGGAAGGCGAATCTGGAAAACCGCTCTATGATGAATCCGTAACGGGCGCTGAAATAAATTTTGCCAAAGCTCTCCAGCTTTCCATGTATTTCTATGACGCAAACAAATGCGGTACAGGGATAACAAACGGTAATCTCGAATGGAGAGGCGACTGCCACGTAGAGGACGCAGCCATTCCGCTCAAACCTATGGGCGAGGATTTCAAGGGAACGAATCTTTCACAGGAATTTATCGATAAAAACAGGGATATACTTGACCCCGACGGCGACGGTACTATCGATCTTTCGGGCGGTATGCACGACGCCGGAGATCATGTAAAATTCTGTCTGCCGGGAAGCTATGCCGCTTCAACGCTCGGCTGGGGCTATTATGAATTCCGTGACGCATACAAGGATTCGGGGCAGCAATGGCATATCGAGGACATACTTCATCACTTCAACGACTACTATCTTAAATGTACATACTTTGACGAAAACGGCGATATTCTCGCATTTTGCTATCAGGTCGGCGAGGGAAATATAGACCACAACTATTGGAACGCTCCCGAGCTTCAAAACGAGAATCTGCTCGATTTCGCCCGTCCTGCATATTTTGCGACAACGGAAACTCCCGCGTCCGATATGTGTGCCGGCGTTGCGGCTTCATTGGCGGTAAATTACCTCAACTTCAAAGACACAGAACCCGAATACGCAAAAAAATCGCTCGATACGGCAATAAAGCTTTACGAATTTGCAGTCAAGACCCACACCGAAGAAGACGACTGTGTTGTTACAAGTCTTGGATATGACGGCGGCTTCTATACGTCGAGCTATGACTATGACGAGCTTGCGTGGGCAGCAGTATGGCTTTACGAATGCACGGAAAATTACGACTACATTGACGACATTATTCATGTTGACGAAACCGTTACCGGAGATATGGGTGCGCACCCGTATACAGGCTATCTCAAAAGAATAATCAAGGACACCGGAAACTGTTGGCAGAACATTTGGGTACATTGCTGGGATACCGTTTGGGGCGGCGTTTTCGCAAAGCTCGCGCCTATCACAAATTGCTCAAGAGATTGGTATATATTCCGCTGGAATCTTGAATTTTGGTCGGGCATGACTCCTGCCGATGCGGCTGCCGCAAAGGGACTTCCGGCTGCCGTTACGGCACACAAGGACTTCGGTCTTGACGACGAAGTATGGAAAACAAGCATAACCGCCGAGGAAATTGCCGATCTTCCCGAAGAGGACGGCGCGTGGCTCAAAAAGACGCCTGCCGGATTTGCAATGCTTAACGATTACGGCTCTGCAAGATATGATACTGCCGCTCAGCTTGAGGCATTGGTATATGCTAAAGAAACCGGAGATTTCACGTTCGCGGACTGGTCAAAGGGACAAATGGAATATATCATGGGAAACAATCCGATGGGACGCTCTTATATTGTCGGCTACGACCTTGAAAACGGAGCTTCGCACCCTCATCACCGTGCCGCACACGGATCAAAAACGCTCAACATGGACGAGCCTGCCGATCAGACCCACGTTCTTTGGGGCGCACTTGTAGGCGGTCCGGACGCTAACGACTATCACCGCGATATCACAAAGGACTATATCTACAACGAGGTAGCGGTAGACTATAACACGGGCTTTGTCGGAGCGTGCGCAGGTCTTTACAAGTATTACGGAAAGGCAAACGGCGACAAGCCTTTGAAAAATTTTCCCCCGTCGGAAAAAAGTATGAAGGGCGATATAAACGAATACTATCTTGAAGCAAGAGTCGTGCAGGAAAATACCGCGCGCTCGCAGATCGAAGTAAAGGTATATAACGATACGTCGCTTCCTCCCAGATATGAGGACAATATCAAATGCAGATATTTCTTCAATATAAACGAGCTTACCGCCGCAGGGCAAACTATAGACGATGTTATAGTCGATATTTTCTATGACGAAGAAAACGCCAATACAAACGGAGAATCATTTGCGACTATCTCAGAGCCTGTTAAATGGGATAATAACGGCACTTACTATGTTGAGATAAGCTGGCAGGGCTGTGAATTTTACGGCAAAAGAGTATTCCATTTCGGACTTATTGCCGATATGGATTCAAATTATCAGACTAACTGGGGTCCGACGAACGATTACAGCCGTCAGGGAATCGAGATCAGCGAGGACGAATTGAAGCTTACCGAATATATCACGGTATATGCCGACGATGAGCTTGTATGGGGTATCGAACCCGAAGGCGGCGAACTTTCAACATTAAAAGGAGATGTAAATCTTGACAACGTTTTCAATGTATCGGACGCGGTAAAGCTTTCAAGATACATTCTGAATAAAACCACGCTCAAACCTCAGGGCATCAGAAACGGCGACTTCACAGAAGATAATTCGCTTAATACTATTGATCTGGTACTGCTGAAAAGAGCCTTGACAAAATAAATTCACACCGCGCAAAGCCGTCAGGCGGTCTTTGTGCGGTGTTGCCTGAAACTAATCGAAATAATCGGGGGACAAAATGAACGATCTTGAAAAAGCAAAAAATCTCCTTAATGAAGATGAATTTACATTGGTCGCTGTGAACAGGGACTGGATAATAACAAGGCGTGAAAGATGCATAAAGCCGCTTATCGACCTGTATGACAGCGGCGCGTTTCTCAACGGATTTTCTGTAGCCGATAAAGTTGTCGGCAAGGCAGCCGCATTCATGTACGCATTGTTAAAGCCGAATGAAATATATGCTCCTGTTATAAGCAGACAGGCATTGACGGTCTTGAATAACTACAGTATCTGTATACATTATGATACGGTAGCAGACTCCATAAGAAACTATGACGATACAGACTCGTGTCCGCTTGAAGCAGTTGTCCGATATATCACAGATCCCAAAGAGGCTTTAACGCTTATCCGTAAAAGAATGAAAGAGTTAAACATAAAATAATGTTAAACATCAAATAATAACTTGTATTCAAGGTGATGACCCCTCTTGCAGGACATCACCTTTTTGAAATTCGGGAAAATAAAGGAAGCTTAAAATGTTAAAGGAAATATCAGGATTTCAAATCGAAGTCACGAGAAAAAAGATCAAAAGAATGTACCTGTCAATAAAACCGGGCGGTCAGATAAATATTTCCGCTCCCTATCGTATGCCGAATGCTGAAATTGAAAATTTTGTTAATGAACATACAGAGTGGATAAATAAAAATCAGAAGAAAATGTCTGCAATCAAAAATATTGCTCCGAAATACCAAGACGGAGATTATATTTCTCTTTTCGGTGAAAAATACATTCTCCATGTTAATGAGGGAAGCAAAAACTCTGTCACATCAAGCGAAAAAAATATTTTCCTGACTGTGAAAAGTCTTGCGGATATAAACAGAGAAGAAATACTGAACGGGTGGTACAGAGAAAAGCTGAAAGAAAAAATTACTGTGCTTCTGCCGGAATGTGAAAAAATAACAGGACTTTACTGTAACGACTGGCGTATAAAAAATATGAAAACCCGTTGGGGAACATGCAATATCACAGCAAAAAGAATATGGATCAATTTAAGGCTTGCCAAAATGTCCGAAATATATTTGAAATATGTAATATTCCATGAGCTGACACACCTTGCAGTCAGCAATCACGGATCTGATTTTAAAGCGCTTCTAAGCCGTTTTATGCCAAACTGGCGTGAAGTCAGAAAATCGCTTAACGAAGAAGCTGTATGTCAATAGAAGAAACTATGGAAAATATGATAAAAAACGAGATACCGCCCTATCAAGGACGGTATCTTTATTATATTAAGAGAGAAATTAGTTAATTGTTCTCTTTACATATGTTGTGTGGAGAAGCTCGTGTGCCTTATGGCTTCCGGGCTCGCCAAGATAATTATCATAAAGCTCCTTGATAACAGGATTTTCATGAGATTTTCTAAGCTCTCTGCTTGCGTCAAGATCATACAGAACCTTAGCTCTGAGCGCTCTGATATCAGTAAAGTTTCTTACGCTTGCAGGCTGCTGCGGCTGTCCGCCGCCGTTTACACAGCCGCCGGGACATCCCATGATCTCGATAAACTGGTAATCAGCCTCGCCGTTCTTAACCTTTGTAAGAAGCTCTCTTGCATTGCCAAGACCGCTTGCTACGGCTACCTTAACTTTCATACCTGCAACATCATAAGCTGCTTCCTTGATTCCCTCTGTTCCACGAACATCGGTAAACTCAACGTTTGGAAGTTCTTCGCCCGTAAGCGTTTCAACAGCTGTTCTGAGAGCGGCTTCCATAACGCCGCCGGTTGCACCGAAGATCACGCCTGCGCCTGTTGAAACGCCGAGCGGATCATCGAACTTTTCATCAGGAAGCGCAAGGAACTGGATTCCCGCACGCTCGATCATTCTTGCAAGTTCTCTCGTAGTGATAGCGATATCAACATCGGGAAGACCTGCGCCGTCCTCATCGTCACGACCGATCTCAAATTTCTTAGCCGTACATGGCATGATACTTACAGAAACGATATTCTTAGGATCAATACCTTCCTTTTCAGCATAGTACGACTTAACGATAGCGCCGAACATCTGCTGAGGCGACTTGCAGCTCGAAAGATTCTCTGTCATATCAGGGAAGTAGTGTTCACAGTACTTAACCCAGCCCGGTGAACATGATGTGATGAGCGGAAGCTTGCCGCTGTTCTTGACTCTGTCGATAAATTCATGAGCTTCCTCCATGATAGTAAGGTCTGCTGAGAAGTTTGTGTCAAACACCTTATCGAAACCAAGTCTTCTCAAAGCAGCCGCCATCTTACCCTCGACATCTGTACCGATCGGAAGACCGAAAGCTTCACCGAGAGCGGCTCTTACAGCAGGAGCTGCCTGAACAACAACAACCTTCTCGGGGTCTGCAATAGCGTCAAATACTTCCTTTGTGTTATCCTTTTCAGAAATAGCGCCAACAGGACAAACCGCAATACATTGACCGCAAGATACGCAGCTTGTTTCACCAAGTCCCATATCAAAAGCGCTTGCGATAGTTGTCTTGAAACCGCGCTCATTTGCGCCGATCACGCCGATTCCCTGTACCTTTTCACAGACAGCTGAACAGCGTCTGCAAAGAATACACTTATTATTGTCACGGAACATATGAGCCGCAGAATTGTCGATCTCATATTCGTTCTTTTCGCCGTCATAGATTTCCGTGTCGTCGACGCCCATATCCTTACAGAGCTTCTGAAGCTCACAGTTACCGCTTCTCACGCATGAAAGACACTTTCTGTCATGATTTGAAAGAATGAGCTGAAGAGTCTTCTTTCTTGATTCGATAACCTTCGGCGAATTAGTTGTAACTTCCATACCCTCGCTTACGGGATATACGCAAGAAGCAACTATTCTTGCGCCTCTGCCTTCGTTAGCTTCAACAACGCAGATACGGCATGCACCGATCTCATTTATATCCTTAAGCCAGCAAAGTGTAGGAATATCGATATTTACCATACGTGCTGCTTCAAGGATCGTTGTACCCTTAGGCACTGAAACCGGAATACCATTTATTTTAAGATTAATATTTTCCATTAATTGTTCCTCCACTATTTTTTGCTGATCGCACCGAATTTACACTTTTCGATACAAGCACCGCACTTCAGACACTTATCCTTGTCAATGACATGAGGTGTCTTAACAGCGCCGCTGATAGCGCCTGCAGGACAGACTCTCGCGCACATTGTACAGCCCTTACACTTATCGGCGTCGATCTCATAGCTAAGGAGATCCTTACATACGCCGGCAGGACATTTCTTGTCAACAACGTGAGCTACATATTCGTCTCTGAAGTATTTGAGTGTTGAAAGTACAGGGTTCGGAGCTGTCTGACCAAGTCCGCAGAGAGAATTCTGCTTTATGTAGTAGCAGAGTTCTTCAAGCTTGTCGATATCTTCAAGCGTTCCCTGACCCTTTGTGATCTTATCGAGCATTTCGTACATTCTCTTTGTACCGATACGGCACGGAGTACACTTACCGCATGATTCGTCTACTGTAAATTCAAGGAAGAATTTAGCGATATCGACCATACAGTTATCCTCGTCCATAACAATGAGTCCGCCCGAGCCCATCATTGAACCGATACTGATAAGGTTATCATAATCGATTTCTATATCCATATGTGAAGCCGGGATACAGCCGCCGGACGGTCCGCCTGTCTGTGCAGCCTTGAACTTCTTTCCGTTCGGGATTCCTCCGCCGATCTCTTCGATAACTGTTCTGAGAGTCGTACCCATAGGAACTTCAACAAGACCTGTGTTGTGGATCTTGCCGCCGAGTGCAAATACCTTTGTACCCTTTGACTTTTCTGTTCCCATACCTGCAAACCATTCAGCGCCGTTTAAGATGATCTGCGGAATATTCGCATATGTTTCAACGTTATTGAGGATAGTAGGCTTCTGGAAAAGACCTTTTTCTGCCGGGAACGGCGGACGCGGTCTTGGCTCGCCTCTGTTGCCCTCGATAGACGTCATAAGAGCTGTTTCCTCACCGCAGACAAACGCGCCCGCGCCAAGTCTTAAACCGATATCGAAGTTAAATCCCGTGCCAAAAATATTTTCGCCCAAAAGTCCGTATTCACGAGCCTGCTTGATAGCAATTTCAAGACGTTCAACAGCGATAGGATATTCTGCACGAACGTAAATATAACCCTGTGTAGAACCGATAGCATAGCCTGCGATAGCCATAGCTTCGAGTACGACGTGCGGATCGCCCTCAAGTACGGATCTGTCCATAAACGCACCCGGGTCGCCTTCGTCGGCGTTACAGCAGACATATTTCTGATCTGCATCCTTTACGATCTCTCTTGCAAGACGCCACTTCATACCTGTCGGGAAGCCGCCGCCACCTCTTCCTCTGAGTCCGCTGTCGAGAACCGTCTTTATAACGTCCTCCGGAGTCATTTCGGTCAATGCCTTAGCAAGAGCCTGATAACCGCCCTCACCGATATATTCTTCAACATTTTCCGGACTTATAACGCCGCAGTTTCTCAAAGCGACACGATGCTGCGTCTTATAGAAATCCGTTTCATTAAGAGGCTTTATGCCGTCCTCTGTAACTGTTTCCTGGTAAACGAGTTCCTTAACGATATTTCCGTCCTTAAGATGTTCGGAAACGATTCTCGGAATATCTTCAGCCTTTACCATGGAATAAAAAGTACCTTCAGGATAAACTATCATGATCGGACCCAATGCGCAAAGACCAAAACAGCCTGTCTTGACGATCTGTACTTCTTCGGTAAGTCCGTTTTTTTCAACTTCGGAAATAAGTGCCTTTTCTATTTCGGCGCTGCCGGACGATGTACAACCCGTACCGCCGCAGATCAATACACGTTTACGGTACTTATCCGTACCGTCGCCTTTGAGTGTTACCTGAGATGCCATTTTATCTCTGATAGCGTTCAATTCTTCAATTTTCATTAATTTTCCTCCTTGTTACGGAAAAGTCTGTTCCGCATCAATCAGCGTATTTTTTGAGAATATCGTCAACATCATCGACTGTAAGACGTCCGTAAACTTCGCCGTTAACAGTCAGAACCGGAGCCAAGCCGCATGCGCCGATACAGCGGCAGTCCTCAAGTGAAAACTTACCGTCGGGAGTACAGCCTCCGCCTTCGATGCCAAGCTTTTCTTTAAGCTTGTTGTATATATCGCCCGATCCTTTAACATAGCAGGCTGTTCCAAGACAGACTGAAATATGATATTTGCCCTGCGGAGAAAGCTTGAACTGTGAATAGAATGTTACAACGCCGTATACCTTTTCAAGCGGTATGTTCATTTCATCCGAAATAATAGTCTGAACTTCAATAGGAAGATATCCGTAGATTCTCTGTGCCTCTTGAAGAATAGGCATCAGCGCGCCTTTCATTCCTTTTTTTTCGGCAATCACTTTTAAAAGCTCTTCTTTCTGAGCGGTAGTCCCATTGAACGGAACCGTAGTTGCTTTATTGCTCATTATTGACCTCCTGTTTAAATATTGGTGTTCCAGTCAAACCAAGATGCCTCATCATGAAGCAATAGAGTATACAAGTTATCCGATTTAACCAAAACGTCAACAGATATAAAAATTTGCATAAATATCTGACGTTAATTATAGCATAAATCACAAAAAAAATCTATTAGAACTAATAACTAATGTTTTTCGTCACATTTTAGCCAAACTATACAAAACATTCAAAAATTACTGAAATTATTGCTTTTTTTGACATAATTTTTATGAATTTTATTATAATTCCAATAAAAAATATATTCAATATGTTCTGTCGATATACTCCTTGATCGCGTTTTCGACATTTTTTACCTCGTCATAAAACTCCGATGCCGAAACTCTGTAAGCGCCGTTTCCGAGTATTATGAGCTGTTCAGCGCCGTCCGACGTCGCAACACGCACTCTGTGTTCCCTGCCAAGATCATTTGTGATTTTCTGTATATACATATCCGCCGTTTCCGCCTCTTTGGTATAGACGATATTGATGTTGTACAGCTTTTCCACCTCTCCCCTGCTTCCGCTGACCCTGTAGGCGTCAAACACCAATATAAGGCAGCATTGCCGGAACGCCTGATAATTACACAGAATATTTATCAGCTGACTTCTTGCAAGATCAAGGTTTTCCTTTGCCGTTTTCTTCAGATCGTCCCACGCGTAGATTATATTATAGCCGTCTACAAGCAGATATTCCGGTCCTTTCGGAACAGGTCTTGCCTTGCCTGTATCTGCTGTATCGCGCTTTATCTTTTTACGGAACGCTTCTCTCGGCTCGCGCTTTACAGGACCGTATGTACGCTCAAATATCTCCATAAGCTCCTTGTCTGTAGCAAGGCGCGAGCAATAGCTTTCGGCTCGCTTTACGTCGGCGGTTTCTTCCTCCGCATCCGCATTTTGTTTCAAAACGCTTTCCAGATGCATATATTCGCCGACCTTGTCCCATTTCACCACAAATCCTGCGCCGTGGGAACAGAAAACGGAATCTGCGCTGTTTTCAACATCGCCGTCGCAGTTATAAGCAATTTCTTCAATTATTTTTTCCTGGTCGCCGCACGGCTCATAGCCTTTAAGAGAACATGCTATGCGTCCTCTGCCATGGGTATATGAATTTATTTCGGACTGGTATCCGGCTATTTCCGAAACCGCGGCGCTTCCCGTTATAACGGCGTTTTCACCGTCGTTTGACGTTTCATATACGGCGTTCATTCTTTGAAGATCGGACATCGCTCTCCCTATATTTTCCGACGGCAGTTCCAATCGGAAATTATACCACGGCTCAAGGAGAACGCTCTTGGCACAGCGCAGTCCCTGTCTTACAGCGCGGTATGTCGCCTGCCTGAAATCTCCGCCCTCGGTATGCTTTAAATGCGCCTTTCCCGATACAAGCGTTATTTTCATATCGGTTATCGGAGAACCTGTCAGAACTCCCAAATGCGTTTTTTCTTCAAGATGAGTAAGTATCAATCTCTGCCAGTTTTTATCGAGCAGATCCTCGCGGCATTCCGCGGCAAATTCAAGACCGCTTCCCCGTTCAAGCGGTTCGAGTATCAGATGTACCTCCGCGTAATGCTTAAGAGGCTCGTAGTGTCCGACTCCCTCAACCGCCGCCGCGATCGTTTCCTTATATGCGATACTCCCCTGTCCGAACTCTGCGTCCATTCCAAAACGCTCGGATATAATACTTTTAAGTATTTCTATCTGCACTTCTCCCATAAGCTGAGCGTGTATTTCTCTAAGCCTTTCGTTCCAAATAATATGCAGCTGCGGCTCTTCCTCTTCAAGCTTTTTTAAATTTAAAAGAGCCGTATGCTCCGGCGTATCGTCGCAGATCTCTATTTTGTAGTCAAGCACAGGTTCAAGCACGGGCACAGACGAATCCTTTTCGCAGCCGAGCCCCTGTCCGCAGAACGTTTTTGAAAGCCCCGTGACCGCGCATATCATACCTGCCGACGCTTCATCGGCGGCATGATACTTTTCACCCGAATACATCCTTATTTGGTTGACCTTTTCGGACGCGCCGCTATATTCGATCACGCTTTTTACTTTAAGCGAGCCGCCCGTTATTTTCAGATGAGTAAGTCTTGTACCCTGTTCGTCCTCGGAAATTTTGAACACTCTCGCGCCGAAATTTTCCGTACCTTCAAATCCCTTTGAATATTTTGAGATCAGACTTATAAGCTTATCAACGCCGTTCATTTTCAATGCCGAACCGAAGCAGCAGGGAAATACGCTTCGTCCGCCGACCGCGTCCGCGATATCCGCGCAGCTTATTTCTCCGCCGTCAAGAAACTTCTGCATAACAGCTTCGTCACATTCCGCAAGCTCTTCAAAAAAGCCGTCGGCTGAAGCGTCGGTAAAATCCACGCACCGATAATCAAGACGCTTTTTAAGCTCATAGAGAACGTTTTCCTTGTCAGCTCCCGAAAGATCCATTTTATTTACAAAAATAAACACGGGTATGTTATATCTTTCAAGCAGCCGCCAAAGCGTTTCCGTATGGCTTTGAACGCCGTCCGTACCGCTTATCACAAGTACGGCGCAGTCAAGCACCTGCATAGTTCTTTCCGCTTCGGGAGAAAAATCCACATGTCCGGGAGTATCGAGAAGCGTCATTTCCATATCGTCAAAATGAAGCCGCGCCTGCTTGGAAAATATAGTTATGCCTCTTTCACGTTCGAGGCGGTTCGTATCAAGAAATGTGTTGCGGTGATCGACGCGTCCAAGCGTGCGTATCTCTCCCGTATTGTAAAGCAAAGCCTCGGAAAGCGTAGTTTTCCCCGAGTCAACATGAGCAAATATTCCTGCTGTGATCCGTTTCATAATATCTCCTTAGAACCTGTTTTCACAAGCGTAAACGCCCTTTAAAATAGGGCGTTTACGCTTTTATAAAAAATATCAGGATTTCAGAACCGGTATCATTGAGATGACCTTTGCGCCGCTCGCCTCAAGCTTGTCCTTCAGCAGATCCGCTTCGGCAAGGGTTATCTCCTTTGTCATAAAGCATACCTGTCCGTCCGGCGAAGCGATCTTTTCACAGTCGTCGGGACAAACGCTCTCTGCGCCTTCCGCCCTGAAATATACAGGCGCGCGGTAGTTTTTATGATCCTCAACAAAAGAATTGTCGCTTACCGATTCCCATGACTGCGAGAATACCGTCCTGTCATGCTTCACCGAATCTATGACATCGCCCATTACGGCGCTTGCTGTCGGAAGCTTTCCCGCGCCCCTGCCGTAAAACATAGTTTTATCGATGCCGTTTCCCGAAACCAGAACCGCGTTGAAAACGTCGTCGACTCTTGACATGAGATTATCAAAAGGAACGATCATAGGCATTACTATCGGAAGTATTTTTCCGCTTTCGAGTTCGGTAACTCTCGCGATAAGCTTTATCGAACCGCCCCATTTGCTGACTATCTGAACGTCCTCAAGCTTTATATCGCTGATACCCTTAGTGTAAACGCTCTCGGGGTAAACGTGTTTTCCGTAAACAAGCGAGGAAATAATACATATCTTGCGGCATGCGTCATGCCCCTCAACATCGGCTGTAGGGTCTTTTTCGGCATATCCGAGTTCCTGCGCAAGCTTTAGGGCATCGTCAAACTTCATTCCCTCGTTTATCATCTTTGTAAGAATAAAATTGGTCGTACCGTTCAGTATACCCGAAACGCTGTCTATGCTGTTTGCGGCAAGGCATTTATGAAGCGGTCTGATTATCGGGATAGCTCCGCCGACACTTGCTTCAAAGAAGTAATTACAGTTGTTTTCCTTTGCAAGCTTCAAAAGAATATCGCCCTTTGCGGCAACAAGCTCTTTATTTGAAGTTGAAACGCTTATTCCGTTTTCAAGACATTTTTTTGAAAATGTAAACGCCGGTTCAACTCCGCCCATACATTCGGCGACTGCTTTTATTTCAGGATCTTCCGCGATCTCGTCTATCGTTTTTACGAATTTGTCCTTATAGGGACTGTCGGGAAATTCTCTTATATCAAGGATATACTTGACGTCCATTTCCTCTCCGGCTCTTTTTTCGATTTTCTCTCTGTTTTTATAGAACAGCTCAACGACGCCCGAACCTACGACGCCGTATCCCAAAACTGCAAATTTAGACATAAATAATCCTCCAAAAACCAAAATCTGTCTGCATAAAAATGTTTAGGCAAAAGCCTATGCGGACAGGTTTTTATTCTCCCGAAAGAAGCTGTATATCAACAACTCCCCTAAGCTCGGCAATAATTGCTTTCATGGCAAGCGCCTCATCAAAGCTTTCATTAAGCCTTAATGAAATAGTGACCGTCGCGATGCCGTCAACAGGTATGCTCTGATTTACGGTAAGAATATTGGCGTTAAGGCTGTGAAGCGAAACAAGAACGCTTGACAGCACTCCCGGCTCGTCCCTAAGGAGCATGTAAAGCGTTATGATCTTCTGCATAAGCTTTTCTTCATAAGAATAAACGCAATCCCGATATTTGTAATACGCGCTCCTTGATACGCCTATTTCCTTGCACGCCGCCGCGGAACTTTTTACTTCTCTGCCCGCAAGCATTTTTTTCACTTTCAGAACCTTCAGTATGACCTCCGGCAAAACAGATGAATCAACAACTATCAAATGCGAATTATTCATTACAGCTCCTATCGGATCAATGTCCACCCATGAAATACAATTGTCCTTCAAAATATACTATAACATAATTTAACGATATTGTCAAGAGAAACATGGTATTTTCCTCGCAAATTCAATTTTTGAGAAGTTTATGGGGGACTCTGTCCCCCAAACCCCCTGCCAAAGGGAATGATTCCCTTTGGAATCCTCATGATTTTTAGTAATACTTTCCCCAAGGGGAAGTATTACTAAAAATGTGAGTACCCACACGAAACGTTCTTGGCAAAGGTCGGGAGATAAAGCCCTCAAAATTGCAAATCATAGTTGCTGAATGATAAATTCTACCATTTACAGTCCCCGTCTATAAAAACAATTAATATATTCATATTCGCTTCCGCGACTCACAGCATATGCTGTGAGTCGCGGAAGCTTGATCTTCTTTGCTTCGTTTCTTGCATCAAGGCAAGAAACGAACATAATAAATTCACTCAACAAATATCTCATAATCTATCCCTATCTCGCCCACAAGCTCATACCTTACTTCATACTCGATCTTATCTGCGCCGCTTTTCTTGCTGATATCACGCTTTTTTATCTCGATCCCCTTTAGATCATAAAAGTTTTTCTCGTGCAGCGCAAGCTTCTGCTGCAATAGCTTTTCCGCTTCTTCGGCGCTGTATGACTGCTCCGTATATTCAAACGGAGTATACGTCGTATGGACTATCCCGAGCGGAAGCCGCTTCCCCAAAAGCATAAAGCTGTTTGACGTTTCGCTGTAATCAAACGTTTCGCAGTCTGCCGGTTTTATAAAAAGCGGTATTCTGTGTCCGAAAAACTCAAAGTATTTTTTTGAGATATCTTCATCTGCATAGATCTTTCCGTTTGCGGAAAACGGCTGCTCAAAGCTTATATTTTCCTCATAGCAGCCAATTACTTTTCCCATTGCGTGCTTTTTCAGGAAATGCCCTCCCCCGTCGTCTACAACTCCGCTTATTATAATGTCGCCTTTTCTTACGCCGCTGCCCTCGCTTCTCACCTTTTTTCCAGAGTATACTTCTATAAGCAAAATCTGCGCGTCCCTGTCCGCTACAATATTGCAGGGAACTTTTTCATCTATCATCTCGGGCGGAGGCGTCGTTTCCGAAACATCGACCACAATACGGCTTCCCGTATGCCTTATACCTGTCCATGCAAGCTTAGGTATGCTAAGTCTGAGCTTTTGTTCACAGCTGTGAAAATCAATATCGGCAATGAGCCTTCCCTTATATATCCCGATATCGGAAAGCGCGGATATTATCTGCTCGCTTGTGACGTCGGTATTTCCGTTCACCTCGACGGATACGACTATATTCGAAATGTAAAACACAAAAGAAAAAAGCAAAACGATCCCTGCAATAATACCGAATCTGAAACGATATCTGAAAAGCCTTACCGACATTCCCTTTTTTTGAGTAAATTCAAGCGTTACGCCGTATTCGTCAGCGACAGCGGACAGCTTTTTTATATCAGGCATATAAACGCAGCCGTAAAAATGTCCGTCATGGCATCTCTGCGACATACACGCAAAATTACTTTCCCGTACAGCGTTTATAAACGCGTACAAATTATCTCCCGACGCTTTGAAGCATGCGGTTCCGATAACCTTTCCAAGCATCTGTATCACCCGTTTCCCATAAGTTCTATCGACTGTACTCTTCCCCGTATGTATATACCGCTCGTGCAGAAATCGTTTACGCTTAGATCGCTTCCCCACACCGTGACCGTCATGTCACGGGTTTTCACCTTTACCATAATATCGTTATATTCAATTATTTTTTTGCAGCACTCAACAAGGACTTCGTGATCTCCCGTTATCTGTATCTGCGTATCGGTATTTGCGAACCGTTTTGTCTTTTTCGGCATTTCCACCACCTCGTTTAAGTATATTATGTAATCTTAGTCATTATAACAACATATTAATAGATGAAGCAATATTTAAAGGCGGTGAACCAAATGAAACAGAAACTCAAAAACATATTATTTGCAGTTATAATAATAACGGCGTTTTATTTTTGCCTCGCGTATCCGTTTGAGATCGGCAGAGCCGTAAGCGCAGGAATAGAAAGGTGCATAAGCATAATAATCCCGTCAATGTTTATTTTTATGTGCCTTACCGCCATTACGGCAAGCACAGGTCTGCATGGCTTTCTATGCCTGCCGCTGTCGCCGGTCGCAAAATACATATTTCGCCTTGACAAAAAAAGCTTCGGCATATTTATTATGAGCATGTTTTCGGGATATCCGGCAGGAATAAAGCTTCTGACGGACAGTCTGCACAAAAACGAAATAACCAAAAAAGAATTCGACCGTTTAAGCTGCTTTTGCTTTGCAGGAGGTCCGGCATTCATTTCGGGAACGGTATCGGGACTGCTTTTTCCAAACACTCAGGCGGGTATGCTCTGCTTTATCTCGGTAACCGCAGGAAATATCGTCACAGCGGCAGCAAGCGGATTTTTTTCGGATAAACCGAGTAAAAATACCGACAATATAAAATTGAATATAAGCGCAGACAGTATCATAGATTCAACGCTTTCCTCTTCCGGAGCGATCCTTAGAATGTGCGTCATGATAACAGCGTTTTCGGGAATTTACAAAGCTGCGGAGCTTTCGGGGATAATCGGAATTTTATCAAATATGCTCTCAAAGCTTTCGGGGCTTGACTGCGAATGCTCGTCGGCTGTAATATCGGCTTTTTTCGAGATAAGCCGCATTACCGATATGCCGCGGAGCAGCGCGGGACTTTTGCCGATAATATGCGCTCTGCTTTCGTTTGGAGGGATCTGCGTTCTTATACAAGTAATAACTCTGTCCAAAGGAATATTAAATGTAAAAAAATTTCTTGCGGCAAGAGTTATCTCGGCGTCGGTATCCGCGATCGTATGCCGCGTCATATCAAGCTTTTTCGATCTCGGGGCAATCAGCGTTTCGGCATACAGACCCGTACAGCAAAGCAAAAATATACTTCCCGCAATACTTATTTTCGGAATGACGGCAATGCTCCTTTCCCTTTCCAAAAGCTATGTTCGATCCGACGAAAAATCGGTATAGTCAAATAACTTGAAAATCGGCAGGGAGTTTTCATTCGGGCAACACCGCACAATATTACCTTTGCTCTCTGCCGTTTTTGTTAGAGCATGTATTCATAGGGATTATGTACGGATTTTTTGGCATAATTTTGATGATGACAAGGAATTTTTTTTGCAGGAATACTTGCGTATTGCAAGAAAAAATGACGCAGCTCAGCAACAAAATTTGCCGAAAAGACGTGCGTAAAACCTATGAATACATGCTCTTATAGCCGGCTTAAATAATCAAGCACAAAATCGTTCAGATCGTCTGCGCCGATAGAATTTTCCGATACCGCTTCAAGCAGCTGTACAGAAGCTTCCTCGTCCGTAACCGCATCGTCAACGCGGCAGCGTCCGGACAGCTCCGCAACGGATATGCCGTAAGTATGAGCGGTAATGTCGTCAATCTCAATGTGATGCCTATAGACCGCGCTGTGCTTCAGCTTGTCCTTGCTTATCGCCGTTTTGATTATTTCGTACATGTTAACATCTCCCTTTAGTTTTGATATTTCTCCGCCAAAACAAAAAAAGAAAAGTATGGCGAATAGATTTCGGCAGGCTTTACTTTACTTGCCTTGTCTATATCAGACCCCCTCGGAAGCTTTTAAAATGCTGCCTGACTTGTATTTTCCGGCTTTCGATGGGGTCTATTTTAATTATATCACATTTTCAAGGTATGCAGACGACACTCTTTTCGACATTTTTCGACAAAACGGATAATTAAGGCAACACCTCACAAAGACTGCCTGACGGCCTTGCGCCGAATTTTCTTTCAGATTTTGCGTAGTTTCACGGGTTGCAAGCATTATGAATTTATGTTATAATATAACTGATAGCGTAACCGCTAATGTAAACTATAATTGCTGAATGGTAAAATTTATGATTTACAGTCCCCGACTATAAAGATTCGCTTCCGCGACTCACAGCGTATGCTGTGCCGGAGCGGAAGCTTGATTTTCTTTGGTTCGTTTCTTGCATCAAGGCAAGAAATGAACATACACATTACATATCGGACAAGTATGCCATAAATAAAAATACAATATAAAAGATACTTTTCGGATAAAGGAGCACAAAATGAAATATTTATTATCTTTGATAACTGCAATGCTGTTTTTATTAAACAGCGAAATAGGCTTTGGGGGAATAGAAAATACTATCGTGAATAAGAGTGATAATGAATTTTCTGCTGAAATAATATGCGATTATGACAAATACAATGACAATATTTATCATCAGGCTTATTTAGCAGTAGACTTGGGAACTGATACTATTATGAAAGATATTGGCGGAAGTTTTGGCGATACGCTTTTATTATGCGATATTGACGGTGACCATGTTGAAGAAATCGTTGTTCAACAGACAAAAGGAATATCGGGCGGCGCAGGACAATACTCTTCAAGCATTTTTAAAATCACCAATAACGAGATCAAAGAGATTTTTAATTCGGACAATATAGATAAATTCGATACAGGATTCTATGGAAAACTGAAAAACGGCTATGAATTAGAAATAAAAAATAAATTCACAGGCTATATAACAACGCATTGTTTAGCTGATAACAATAAATATTCCAAAGCGTGGTTTGACGAAAATGGCGTTCCGACCTGTAATGAAACTGTTTTGCTTGATAGTTTCAAGGAATTTATTCCAAAGGATATAGACGGCGATGGAATTTACGAACTAATATGTATGCAATATGCATCATTAGGCGGACATTCAAACTATATTGGCAACGCTGAATGCTGCTTGAAATATGATGTTCAAGAAAATAAATTCAAGGTTGTGAAAGCTGAATTTATTCCGGCTTATAGTAAATGACAAATTTATTTTGCGTTTACTATTTGCCGATTTGCACGCAGCAAGCAGATGTGCAAGGCTTTTTTAATAATTGTTTTATAGAGGTAGAGAATGCTTAAATTGAGATACTTAATTGAATTTATTTCAATAGGATATTTGATTTTTATTTTCAGAACGAAAAATTTAAAGTTCAGGAAAACAAAAATTTTTGTGTGTATTTTCGTCTTTTTTATTATGTTAATTCCGTTTGAAAACCTGTTTTTAAAATTCGATACACCTGAAAAAGCCTTTAATTATTCTCACAGCAACGCTAAGATCATTAAAATCATAGATGAAGATAATTCCGCTTTGGTTATTTATCGTGAAAAAGGCTCGACATATTCAAAGATTCTTTATAATAGTGATGATAAGTGGGTGTCGCGTATTTTTCCTGACAAGCAGATATTGTCGAGAACAGAAAATAACGATATATATATGCTGACTAAAGAAAAAAACAGCAATAACTTCTATTTTATGATAACGGTGGATTCCGACGTTAAAGCTCTGACGGATAATTATAACTCAAGTTTTGAAATATACTTTTCCAATCAGTATTTTGTTGGTTATGCAGCATATGTGGAGAATTGTACCGGAGAGTATATTATCAATATAGACGGTAATAAATATCAAATAATATAAGAACCAAAATTCGGTCAGTTCATATGAGAAAATGCTAATGTACTTTTTGCCGCTAATCGCCATGTATTGGCAGTAAGCAATTTATTATGTTATGGAGATGTCTAAATATGTTAAAAAAAATATTATTCATGGTTATTTTGGTTGGAACTCATATTTTCAATGTTTCGGCTTCTGAATTATCAATGGTAAAAATATCAGATCCATATAATGAATTTATTGATGACCGTGCGTTTGAATATATAAATAACGTATATTCGGATATTGACTTTTCGTCTGATTTTAAACAAGGAAATCAAAGCGTTTACGCTGACTATAAAGAGCAGTATCGGAAACTGTTGGAGTGCAAGATCCCCTTTAAATCCGAAGGAAAAGAGTATTATATTGACGAGTATATCTACGAAGATCATGAGCCTGAAAAATATGTTTATTATTTTTTTGATATGGACGACGACAGCTTACCCGAGCTGTGCATTGAAAACAAAGCAGGATTTATTTATATCATGAAATATAAGTCGGAATCTGATGAAATTATTTTGTGGCATGAAACCTCTTCGTCATGGACAGAACTGCTTGGCAGCAAGAAACTTTGGTTTTACAGCGGAACTTCTCCAATCAAATATTCGTTTCAAAGTCTAAATGAAAACGGTTATACAGAATATCAAGTCTGGTTTTATATAGTCCCGACTGAATCCGAAACAAAATATTTTCTGACTCTGCCCGAGTTTTCAGATAAAACAGATGATATTGAGATACCAAAAGATATAAAAGCACAGTCTGTAGAAAAAGACTCGCATTATTATTACAGAGTTAATGAAAGTCAATGGAATAAATTGACAAAAGATTTTTTTGCCGAAAAAAACATTGCTAAAGAAAATATTGAAAAGGTTAAGTTTACTTACAATGAGTTGTTTGACAAGTAAGTAAAACGACTTCCGGAAAGGTAATAAATATGAAAAGAATGTTGATTTTTTTAAGAATACGCAATATCCTATCGGTACAAGTTCTAATTATGTTTTTAATCGTTATTTGCTTTACAGCATGTATAAATAATAAAAATGAATCCAATTCGTCTGCTATTTCCTTATCAGAGACTGAAAAACTAATAGAGGAAAAAAGCTTTTTCATACTTACATGGTGTATGAAACATTTAATCAAAATTTATATGATAACAGTTTTGATCAGACACTTTTAAATAATCCAATTGATGAAAAAATGGAAACGGATATCCAAAACGCCGATATTTCAAGCACAAGAGGTTCACAAGTTTTTTTCGATGGTTATGCTGAAATGTGGAAAGATGAACTGAATTTTTCCATTGATAATTTAAAGCGATACTTAAGCAAAGACGACATAGAAGAACTTGAAGAAGCACAAAAAAATTGGGAAAACAGCATTGAATCAAATAATCAAATTGACAGAAAAATAATAGCTAACAACGGCATTAACTTAGGAACGCAATATGTAGGCAGCGCGTTATTATATTTGATCGACGAGTATAGAGATAGGGTATTTCATATAAAGTACATGACAATGCTTGCCGAAGAATGCGTGCCGGATCCAATTGCAGAAAGCGAAAGAACATGGAATAAATTTTTAATTGATTAAAGTCTGTCCAAATAAAACGCGCGTCAGGCAATCAGGTTTTTCGCAACGCCAACGCATATTGTCAAATAACTTGAAAAGAGGAGATTATTATTTCAAATCAATTAAGACTTATTATAGGGGTTACATTGATAATTGTAACTGTTAAAATCTACTCTAAACTTAGAAATAAGACATTATTCAAAAAAATTGTTATGGTGTTTACAATAATTCTTTTGATATTATTCCTGCTGGTGAGGGTAGAAAACTTATTTATCAAATATGATTCACCAACAAAAGCGTTTGAGCATAGCGGAATTCAAGGAAATATTGTTAAGGTAGTTGACGCTGAAAATTCCACATTGGTCATATTTAGAAAGAAAAATGCAGACAGCGCTTTGTTATTGAATAAGATCAATGGCAAGTGGAAAAATCCGGTGATATCCGGGAAAACACATATGATAACGCTTAAAGACATGAGTCTGGTAATACTGTATAAGGAAAAACGTTCCGACAATTATTATGTTTTAGTTTCAACTTCTAATAATCAGAGCGTTACAGACAGTAAGAATACTGCCTTTGAAGAATATGAAGAATATAAGCGATCTGATAATATTTTATTTGAATCGCTTAAGGGAAAAGAATATGCGGCTTTTGTCGGAGAACTTCCGGAAAACTATTATCTGAAAATTGGAAATAATAAGTTTGATATTTGGAATGAAATAACATAGTAATTTTTATTATGAGCAACCTCAACTTCGGTCAGTTCACGGGTTGCAAGCATTATAAATTTATGTTATAATATAATTGATAGCGTAACCGCTAATGTAACCCATAGTTGCTGAATGGTGAAATTTATGATTTACAGTCCACGACTATAAATACTTCTTTTGCGACTCAGCTGTGCCGGAGCGGAAGCTTGATCTTCTTTGGTTCATTTCCTGCATCAAGACAAGAAACGAACATATAATTATCATGAACGGAGAAAATTCTTATGGGATTATTCAGTCATTTCAAAAAAAACAGCAGCTATTTTGATAAAAATATCGAGCCTAAATGCGCCTACTGCGAGCATGGCAAACCGGCAAGGAGCGTCGGAAAAATTCTTTGTCAGAGATGCGGTCTTGTAGACGAAAACTATAGCTGTAAAAAATTCACATATTCGCCGTTTCTGCGCATTCCCGAAAGGGACAGCGGAAAATCCGATACAAACAAAGATATTACCGAGCCTCAGGAAACAAAAACTCCCGAACCGCCCGTTTCCGCAGCGTTATCTGCACCGTCAAAATCTGAACAAAAACCAAAAAAAGAATCTCAATCGGATTCCAAACCGATATCCGAATCAGCCGAAAAACAGCCGACGTCTGTTTCTCCTGCCGTAAAAATCGCCGACAAGGAAAAGATTAAAAAAGCGCAGCCTCTAAACGATACTCACGCCGTATCAAATATAAATAACAAACCTGCGGACAATTCCGAAAATATCGCAAAGCTTGAAGCTATTGAAAAAGCTTCTCTATCTTCGATCGAAAACCATGTTCCGCCAAAGCGGATAAATCTTCCTGAAATAAATCAGAGCGCCATTGCGTCTATCGAAAACAAACTGCAAAAGCGCAATAGCGACGAATATCTAAGGACAGTTGCGGTAAAAGAAGTTTCCGGATTCAAAAACAAGGAAACTGTCCGTCATGAACTTCCGCCCGATACAAAAATCGTTTCTGTCAGCGATATAAAATAAAAATCTGCACCTTTTACAGTGCAGATCGGTATTACCTTTTCATTGTATTTATGCATTTTTGACATACGTTCTTTTCTTTAAACTCCGTCAAATCATCGCTTGAACCGCAAAAAATGCACGATTCTTCCGCCTTTTTGATTATAAGGCGGTCATCTTCAACATAAAGCTCGACAGATGAACGGATATCAAATCCCAGATTTTTCCTTATTTCCTTCGGGAGAACTATTCTGCCAAGATCATCAATTGTTTTGCAAACGCCTGTGTTTTTCATTGGGAACTCCTCCTTGTTTAAAAAATTTGCATTTTCAGCATAAAACAACAATAAATATATCATCGTTTACAATATAATACCATTTTTGTCTAAATTTGTCAAGTGATAATTTAATTTTTTAAATAATGTTGAATTTTTAAAAAAATTTCAAAAAAGGTATTGACATAAAGGACAAAGTATGTTATAATTAATCACGTTGTTTGAGATATTAGCTCAGTTGGCAGAGCATACGCCTTTTAAGCGTAGGGTCGAGAGTTCAAATCTCTCATATCTCACCAGCAGGTGCACCATTAGCTCAGTTGGTAGAGCAACTGACTCTTAATCAGTGGGTCCTGGGTTCGAGCCCCCGATGGTGCACCAGTCGGCCCGTTGGTCAAGCGGTTAAGACTCCGCCCTCTCACGGCGGCATCACCGGTTCGATTCCGGTACGGGTCACCATTATATGGCTGCACAAATCAGACGTTCTTACTTTTGTAGGAACGTTTTCTTTTTGTGTCAAGCAATCATGGTACGTTAAGGAGAAGTAAAATGAATCCATGGTATTTTATTACATTTGCATTTATTTTCGGAGCAATACTCATAATAGCTTTGATTATTTCTGTAATACTGCTTATAAAACGCAGAAAAAAAGTAAATGTCATTTTTACAGCCGTTAATACAATGCTTATCATTTCGGGAATATTGTTTTGCTGTTCGCATTCAACCTATTATAAATACAATGATTGGGCAATAAAAGATCATAATATTAATATGATCGAACAGAAATACGGTAAATTCGATTTGGTAAAAATCGAAAATAACAAGAGCGGACGTGCCGCGTATTATATTTATACGGACGACGGACCGATTATGCCGGATCATTTAAAGCATTACTATTACATGGAATATGATTGCTGGGGCGTTATTTATAACGTTTACGACGCTCCGCAGCCGTGAGGCTAAGGCGGTGACAATAAAGAATGCCTGACGCTTTGTACGGCGTTTCTACGGTTTGCGATATTGCTTTAATAAAATTTCAAATTTTTTCAAAAAAATTCAAAAAAGGTATTTAAAAAGTTTTCTGTTTGTGGTATAATTACTATATAAATCTAACAAAAAGGAAAGTGTTAATATGGCAGAAAAAATTATTAGTATTAATGATACAGAACAAATGATAAACTTATTCGGAGCATACGATGAAAATATCAATGTTATCCAGCGTCAATATGACGTTGTCGTCATAAGCCGCGGAAGCGACGTCAAAATATCCGGCAGCGAAGAAAACGTCGCAAAGGCGTCAGAAACTATAGAGTCCCTTCTGAAAATCACAAAGACCGGCGAAAGAGTGACAGAACAGACGCTGCGCTACGTTTCGTCTATGGTTTCCGACGGTGAATCAAAACAGCTCGATAATCTTGTCAGCGACGGCGTATGCGTAACTGCAACGGGAAAAATCGTGCGCCCGAGAACTCTCGGTCAGAAAAAATACATCGAAGATATAAAAAGCAATACCATTGTGCTCGGCATAGGTCCTGCCGGAACGGGCAAGACCTATCTTGCGGTCGCTATGGCTGCAAAAGCTTTCAAGGCGCATGAGGTCGGCAAAATAATTCTTACCAGACCTGCCGTTGAAGCGGGTGAAAAGCTCGGATTCCTCCCCGGCGATCTTCAGGACAAGGTAGATCCGTATCTGCGTCCGCTTTATGATGCGCTTTTTGATATGTTCGGAGCAGAAAACTTCAATAAATATATGGAAAAAGGCATTATTGAGGTAGCTCCGCTCGCTTACATGAGAGGAAGAACTCTTGAGGGAGCGTTTATCATTCTTGACGAAGCGCAGAACACGACCTCCGAACAAATAAAAATGTTCCTGACACGTTTGGGAAATGACAGCAAAATGGTTATCACCGGCGACGTTACGCAGATAGATCTGCCTGACAGCAAATCCTCCGGACTTGTTGAAGCGATGAAAGTCCTTAGAAATGTTGACGATATATCTATACACAAATTCAACGAAAAAGACGTAGTAAGACATAAGCTTGTTCAGGACATCGTAAAGGCTTATGAGAAATATACTAACGAAAGGAGAAAATAATCATGTCAAAGCTCAAGGTATATGTTAAAAATAATCAGAATATCGTTAAAGTACCTGTTGGAATACGTCTTTTGATACGCCGCTGCTGTCAGGCAGTTCTTGCAACCGAAAATTTCGGACAGGACGCCGAGGTAAGCGTTTCATTCGTTTCAAACAAGGAAATCAAAAATCTTAACAAGGTCTACAGAAACAAGGATCAGGAAACCGACGTCCTCTCCTTCCCTCTCACGGGCGAGGACGGTCATAAGGAGATCAATTCCGAAACGGGAGCGGTGCTTCTCGGCGATATAGTTATCTCTCTTGAAACAGCCGTTAAGCAGGCTGATATGTACGGTCATTCTCTTGAAAGGGAAATAGGTTTTCTGACTGTCCATTCCATGCTGCATCTTATGGGCTACGACCATGAAAAAAGTCCTCTCGACGAAAGGCTCATGAGGGAAAAAGAAGAAACCGTCCTTGAAAGTCTTGGCATTTCAAGAGATGCGACCTTCGTAACGGAAAACGAATGACAGGTGATAAAATATGACTAAAACCGTTTTTCTGACTATAGCCGGAAGAACAAATTCCGGTAAATCATCTCTTATGAATGCAATTGTGGGCGAAAGAATAGCGTCTGTCAGCAGCAAATCGCAGACCACAAGAACAAGAATAACAGGCATAAAAACTATCGGTGAAACTCAGCTTGTATTTATGGATACTCCGGGACTTCACAAGGCAAAGAACAAGCTCAGCACATACATGCTGAATACCGTTAAAGAATCTGTCGCCGATATCGACGCGGTTATTTTTATGGCAGACTGCACCCGTCCTCTCGGCGAACAGGAAAAAAATATGCTGACAGAGCTTTGCCAAAAAAAGACACCTGTAATATTTGTACTTAACAAGATAGATCTTCTTGACGACATGAAAAGGCTTGTACCCATAATAGCTGAATTGAGCGCAAAATATAGTCTTGACGCAATAGTTCCGATAAGCGTAACGGAAAATAACGGCGTCGATATTGTTGTTGACGAGGCTGTTAAGCTTGCCGTAGAAAGTCCGCACTTCTTCCCAGACGACATGATAACAGACCAACCCGAAAAAGTAATCGCGGCGGAAATTATCAGGGAAAAGCTGCTCGAACTGCTCGAGGACGAAGTGCCGCACGGCATTGCCGTTACCGTTGAACAGATGAGAGAACGAGACGATAAGCCGCTACTCGATATCAGCGCCGTTATATACTGCGAAAAAAATTCGCATAAGGGTATAGTTATCGGCAAAAACGGCACAATGCTCAAAAAAGCAGCATCTCTTTCAAGGCATGAACTTGAAAGCTTCTTTGAAATAAAAGTAAACCTTCAATGCTGGGTAAAAGTCAAGGAAGACTGGAGGAATCGCGACGGGCTTATCCGAAGCTTCGGACTTATGGAAAATTAAGGCAATAGAGGCGAATATAACTCCTAAAGCCGTCAGGCAGCGTTTGTACGATTCCTCCCTTTATCTTTACCATTCATTACATTTCATATAAACCGCAGTTTCCGTAAATAATTTTAGAGAACATAGTAAACGGCATAAACGCAGTCACTATAATTTTATTTAAAAACGGCGGTGTAATTATGACAGATGAAAAATGGGATAAATTTATGATGAGCGGAAAAATTTCCGATTATATTGATTATAAAAAATTTGAGGCAAAGGTCGGTGAAAACGTTGGAAATAATAACGTTCAGGGGAATAGTACTCAAGGAATTTCCTGTCGGTGAAAACGATAAATTCATACACATTTTCACAAGGGAAAAGGGCGTTATAGAAGCATCGGTCAGAGGCGGGCAGAAAATGCTTAGTAAAAATTCCGGCGCAATACAGCTTTATGCCTATTCGGATTTTTCACTGCGCTGCGACAAAGGTAAATATTATCTTGACAGCAGCGAGCCGATAAGGCTTTTTTATAAGCTGCGGGAAAATCTTGACGCTCTGGCTCTTGCGCAGTATATAAGCGAGGTCGTAATATACGTTGCGGGTCACAACGAACAAAAAGAGGACGTTATGCGTCTGCTGCTAAATACGCTTCACTATCTTTCAGAAGGAAGCCGAAGCTGCCGCTTTTTGAAAGCCGTCTTTGAAATGAGGTTCATGTCTGAAATAGGAATGATGCCTGATATCGTATGCTGCGCTTCATGCATGAAATATTCTTCGGAATATATGGTGTTCGACCTTATGAGTACAAAGCTCTACTGCCTCGGCTGCACAAACGCCTCCGACGATGAAACCATAGCCAGAATACCGGCGTCGGTCGTGCACGCGCTAAGGCATATCGTCTTTGCGGATTTCGACAGGCTTTTCAATTTTAAGCTGTCGGAAAAAAATATGCAGAAGCTTAACCGTATAACCGAAAAATATGTGATAATACATTTAGGGAGAGAATTTAAAACGCTTGGATTTTACAAGTCTTTAGGTAACTTAACATGAATAAATATTTTAAAACGCTTGAATTACATAAAATACTGAAAATGCTGGCTGATATGGCTTCAAACGAGAAAACGCGGAAAATGGCTCTCGAACTTGAACCGTCAGACGACTACGACGCCGTATGCCTTGAAATGGACAAGACTTCACAGGCTCTCGGACTTGCCATAAGCTTCGGTACGCCTCCTTTTTACGACATTAAGGACATAAGCTCATCGCTAAGACGCGCGGCGTCGGGGGCGAGAATATCTCTCAAAGAGCTTATCGAGGTAAAAAATCTGCTAAATCAAATAGGCGCGCTTTCCGACTGGTATTCCCATTGCGAAAATGTTGAAACAGAACTTGATTACCTCTTTTCAAGTCTGCGTCCCAATAAATATTTACAGGAAAAGCTCGATCGTTCTATCATATCGGAGGACGAGATATCCGACGCCGCAAGCCCCGAGCTTTCGGCT
Organism: Clostridium sp.; assembly: GCA_023664445.1. Classification (GTDB taxonomy): domain Bacteria; phylum Bacillota; class Clostridia; order Oscillospirales; family Ruminococcaceae; genus Porcipelethomonas. The sequence continues at coordinate 27,441 of JAMPFN010000003.1, forward strand.
ATAAGACGAAAGATAAACCATGCCGCTTCTAAACTCCGAGAAAATCTCGACAAAATGATACGCTCCGAATCGATACAAAAATCCTTGCAGGAAAATATCGTCACGATGAGGGACGGAAGATTCGTTCTCCCCGTCAAAGCCGAACACAGAAGCAAGATAAGCGGTCTTGTGCATTCTTCTTCCGCTACGGGACAGACCGTTTTCATTGAGCCTATGTCCGTTGTTGAGGCAAACAACGATATAAAAATACTTGAGGCTCAGGAACAGGAAGAGATCGAAAGGATCATAAGCGAGCTTTGCAGCGAATGCGGCGAATACGCCGAAGAGCTTATAGGCGGCTATGACGTATGCACAGAACTGAACCTTTACTTTGCAAAAGCGAATTTAGGCGCAAAAATGAAAGCCTGCGCGCCCAAAATAACCTGTGACGGCAAGCTGAAACTTAATAAGGCAAGACACCCTCTGCTCGATATGAAAAGGGCTGTACCAATTGATATAAGCCTTGGAGAAAGCTGCAGCGCGCTCATAATAACCGGTCCGAATACGGGCGGTAAAACTGTTGCGCTCAAAACTGCCGGACTGCTTGCGGCAATGGTTATGTGCGGCATGCTTATACCCGTTTCCGATGGCAGTATCGTTTCCGTTTATAAAAACATATTGGCGGATATAGGCGACGATCAGAGTATCGAGCAAAGCCTTTCGACATTTTCATCGCACACCAATAAGATCATAGAGATAATCGATCTGGCAAATGAAAATTCACTTGTTCTGCTTGACGAGCCGGGTTCGGGAACAGATCCCGTTGAAGGTGCGGCGCTCGCTTCCGCCATAATAGAACGCCTTAAGGATCAGGGAGCGAAGCTTATGGTATCAACTCACTATCAGGAGCTGAAGCTTTACGCTATCGAAACGGACGACGTAGAAAACGCAAGCTGCGAGTTCGATCCCGAAACTCTGCGTCCGACATTCAGACTTATAACGGGATCTCCGGGAAAATCGAACGCTTTTTCCATTTCCGCTTCGCTTGGTATGCCGCAGGACGTCATAGAACACGCTAAACGTCTTGTCAGCGACGAAAACGCACGCTTTGAAAAAGTCGTGGAACAGCTTGAGGAATCAAGACGGCGCCTTGAAGCGCAAAATGACGAACTCGGCAGGCTTAAAGCGGAAGCCGAGGAAAACAGCCGCAAGCTAAAGGCACAGCTTGACGAGATCGAGAAAAACAAAGAAAATCAGCTTGAACAGGCAAGACTTAAAGCAACGAGCATAATTGAAAGCGTAAAAGCGGAGTCAAATATCCTTATGGACGAACTTGAAAATCTTAAAAAGGAAAAAGACAAAAAGGATTTTGCAAAAAAATATTCCGACATCAAGACTAAAAGCAAGCAAAGCTTTAACAAAATGTATGATACAGCTAATCCGCTTGAAAAGCGCTCGGACGACGGATACCGTCTGCCGAGAAAGCTGAAAAAGGGCGACACGGTACTTGTAAAGGACATAGATAAAAAAGGTACGCTGTGTTCAGACCCCGATGACAGCGGAAATGTTTTCGTTCAGATAGGTATTATGAAAACAAAAGTATCTATTTTGCAGCTAAGGCTTGTTGAAGAACAGAAGGTCACATATAAGAGCAAGCCTGTTTCAACAAGAAATATAAAAAGCAAGCTTGAACGCAAGGGTACTATGGAACTCGATATCAGAGGCAAAAGCGCGGACGAGGGCGTTTACGAAATGGAAGCGTTTATCGACAGCGCCATGCTATCGGGTCTTTCAACGGTCACTATCATTCATGGTAAAGGTACGGGAATACTCCGCGCGGCAATACATCAGCGTCTTAAATCCATGAAACAGGTCAAAAGCTACAGGCTCGGTCTTTACGGCGAGGGTGAAAACGGCGTAACTATAGTTGAACTTAAATAAAACAGCAGATTTTCTGACTATTTAACAAAAGCAATATCATAAATCTGTTAGAGAATTTTCAGTAAATTGTCACAGTTATGCTCTTGACATATTAACCTTAAAAGTGTATAATTAAATAAACAACAAAAACTTTTGTTGTACGCTGTTTTTATGCCCTTACAGTTACCGCTGTAAAGCATACAAAATAGCATTCAGAAATTAATAGGATCGGGGGATCCGGCAAAGGAGTTAAATAAAATGTCAAAAATAAAAAAAAGAATTATTGCGATTGCTGTAATATGCGCTATGTCAGTATCTATGTCAGCATGTTCTGACAAAAAAACGTCATCAAAGGACGAATCTTCTGATTCCATTATCAAAGCGGAAGATATTAAAACACCGACGCTTACTTCCGAAGAAGCAGAACAGCTTAAAAAATTGGAATTTACTATCGGTAAATATGTTCCCGATGAAGATACAGTTCAGGATCCTGTAGAACAGGGCGGCGATACGCAGCAAGGCGACAACAATGCTCAGCAGGGCGGCGATACACAGCAAGGCGGCGACAACAATACTCAACAGGGCGATAATAACAATCAGCAAGGCGGTAACAATGCACAGCAGGGTGATAATAACAATCAGCAGGGTGATAATAACAATCAACAAGGCGATAATAACAATCAGCAGAGCGGAAACAATGCTCAACAGGGCGGCGATACACAGCAAGGCGGTAATGATACTCAGCAGGGAGATAACGATCAATCCGTAATAACAGGTACAAAGGAACTTATTCAGTCAATATGGATGGAACTTTCCAAAGGCTCGGATTATGTATTTGACGGCGAATTTATCGAAGCAACATTCAAAATCAAGGAAACAACGCAAAACGGTACATATCCTATAACTATAGAATGGCTTGACTTTTCAGATTATGCCGCTAACACAATACCCGTTACCGGCATAAACGGTTCTGTAGTAGTCGGCGGAACAGCAACCGAAACCCAATTTACAAACGACGGTTCATTTGAGATCAAGGCTGACAGCGTAAGCGGAAATCCCGGGGATGAAGTAACTGTTGTATTCAGATGTCAAAACAATCCGGGAATATGCGCAAGCATTTTCAGATTCGGATATGACAGCGACGCTCTTGAATATGTATCAGGTTCTCAGGGAATAGACTTCATAAACGCTATTAATTAAATAAGGCTTATAACGTAAAAACTGACTGATATTTTTCAGTCAGTTTTTTATGATATAGTCAGCCTACTTAACCGTTGAGCTTTTTCGTTTTCAAGTAGGGTGACTGTAATATTCGATTACTCATATAAATCAGAATTTACAATTAATTTATATCTTCTTCAAGCGACCAACAGTAAAAAATAGCACTTGTCCCATATTCACGCTAAATCATAGCAAGATTCCAGTTCCGGGTCATCAATATAGAAATCTCTTTTTGATAAATAGATTTCCTCAATATTAATGATTTCCCACCCTTCAAAATCAATATATTCTTCAGCTTTTTTTAACGCTGATTTTTCTTCATTTGCTTTTATCCAACAGTTTACAAATGCTCCAGCAGACTCTTTACGTTCATCATTATTTTTACTGGGTTTTGCTTCAATCAATAAATAGTATATATTCATTGGTATACCCTCTAATCAAAACATCTTTTTATATAAATTCCAATTTATCTTAGTAATAATTATACATCAAATTCGTTACATTATCAATAAAAAGACCATAACATTTTGACCGTTGAGCTTTTTCGTTTTCAAGTAGGCTGACTATATACTCCAATAACCAGTCACAAGAAGTGCAGCTATGCATACCGCAATTGCTGCAAGAGCATTAAACGCTATTGCTGCGCCTGTTATAGTATCGTATTCCGAGAAAACTCTGGTCATAGAATGGTTTTTGAAATATAATTTTATAGTATCCGGAACATGATTAACGCTACGAATCCTATACTTCTTTACCGTTCCATTTACCGAATATTCATAAGTTCCATAGTACTCGTAGTCGTTACTTTTAGAATCACGATGCCTTCTATGTTTGACAAGCTTTCCCTCAATTGCGGTATTATTTTCAAGAGATTGTTTTATTATCCGCTTTTTTCTTTTTTCTGATCTATACAGCAAAACATTAAGAAAAATAAAAGTAAATATGCCAAGCAAGCCTGCCGCAACAATTCTCGGATCTTCTTCCAGCCACCCCTTTTTAAAAGCTTCTTTCAAATCTGACAACTGTAACACCTCAAAAATCATTTGCTCAATAATGGACGTTTTATTATATGCTTTATCTTTTCGGGATAATTAACAAATGCAGAAACAAGTATACTTACCGCTCTGCCGTAGTCTGTATCTGATACCGAACTTTCAGAGCCTGCCCAGTATTTATGCGTTCTATTACTGTCTTTTACGACTATATACCGCTGTACAGGATAAAGCGAGTTGCTTTTTATATTCTTATGCGTTACTGTCAGCAGCTGTATATCAGGTATCATGTAATGGTCGTCATTGATCATAAGGTGATCTCCTTTGAAAGATAACTCATACAGGCATCTTTCAGCGTTTCTTTTTGTCCTTATGATCTCAAACGGAATATTTATCAGGCATACGACCGCTGCGATCGCATATGCGACATATTTATATACCCTTACATCATATTTATTTGAAAAATAAACTGCAATCAAAATGGCAGCCGTAATTCCCAACACCATCAGTGAATTTGTACGCACATTTTTCCATTCGCGCTTTATTATATTCTTTGCATCAAACTCAAAATGTTCGCCGCCATACCACGAGTTTTCGGTTATAACATTTTTTACTTCCGCAGACATATCCTGCCAATGATATAAATTCAGCTGATTAATAATATTTTCACAAGCCGAATCGGTAAACGAGTTAAGACGATGCCTGTAAGACGATTTCTTTTCCTTAGACAATGGTTTTATAATAAGCCAGCGCCGTTCCAAAGAAACTCCCTGTATATTAATATTTTTCTCGCCGATCGACAAATGAGCTTCTATTGAATAGGTATACTTACGGAAATGTTTTTTAACCGTTACCTCTCTGTCGTCTATATAAACGGACGTATAGGTGCAAAGCAGGAAAACAGCACCTAAAATAAGCCCCAAAACAGTACAAAGCGGTATTTCCCACTTATACGGAAGATAAAAAACGTTTCTCGTAACGATCCTGTACGGAATACGCAGAAAAAAACCGAAAATAAGTCCGGCTATAAATGCTTTCAGAAAAATTATCGGACTGCTCCGGTAGGTTTTTCGTTCATCCATTATTTCAGCGCCTTTTTTACTCTTTCAACGATATTTTCTTTGCAAAGTCCAAACTTTTTCAAAAGCTCGGCAGCGGGTCCGGAATATCCGTATTCATCATTCACGCCTATTCTTATAACAGGTACGGGATAACGCTCTGTAACAGTCTCTGCTACAGCAGCGCCGAGTCCGCCGATAACGCTGTGCTCCTCAACGGTCATGAGTATGCCCGATTCCTCTGCCGCCTTGCAAATAATATCCTTATCAAGCGGCTTTATCGTATGAATATTAATGACTCCCGCGTTTATTCCCTCTTCTTTAAGCTCATCGGAAGCGGCAACAGCTTCATTGACCATAAGTCCAGTTGCTATGATAGTAATATCGTTTCCCTCTCTTAGAGTAACGCCCTTGCCAAGCTCAAATTTATATGTTTCGGCATCATTGAACACAGGAACAGCAAGACGACCGAACCGCATATAGACTGGTCCGTTGTGCTGTAAAGCCGCTTCGACAGCCGCTTTGGTTTCGACATCGTCGGCAGGATTTATTATCGTCATTCCCGGTATAGTCCTCATAAGAGCGATATCCTCGCAGCATTGATGCGTAGCGCCGTCCTCGCCTACCGATATTCCCGCATGAGTAGCGCCTATTTTTACATTAAGATGAGGATAACCGATAGAGTTTCGCACTATCTCATAGGCTCTTCCTGCCGCAAACATAGCAAATGTGCTTGCAAACGGAATCTTTCCGCATGCGGCAAGTCCGGCGGCGACGCCCATCATATTTGCTTCCGCAATTCCGCAGTCGAAAAATCTGTCGGGATATTTCTTTTTAAATATTTCCGTTTTGGTAGCCGCAGCAAGATCCGCGTCAAGAACCACAAGATTCGGATATTTTTCCGCAAGTTCCGTCAAAGCCTCTCCGTAGCTTTGTCTTGTCGCTTTTTTTATTACTTCTGACATCTTAATTATCCCTCCAGTTCTTTCAGCATTGCGTCCAGTTCGCTCATTGCCTGTTCATACTGCTTTGTATCAGGCGCTACTCCATGCCATGAAACCTGATTTTCCATAAAAGATACGCCTTTGCCCTTTATACTCTTCTGAATAATAACGACAGGCTTACCCGATATTTTCTCGGCTTCATCAAAAGCTTTTTCCATTGAATCAAAGTCATGACCGTCCATAGTAATAACATGCCAGCCAAACGCGGCAAATTTATCTGTAATAGGCTCGGGAGAGCAAACCTCCGTAACAGGTCCGTCTATCTGCAAACCGTTGTTGTCAACTACGGCAATGAGATTATCAAGCTTGTTGTGAGCTGCAAACATAGCCGCCTCCCAGACCTGTCCCTCCTGAATCTCGCCGTCGCCTAAAACGGTATAAACCTTATACGACCTCTTATCAAGCTTTCCGGCAAGAGCCATTCCGCATGCCGCCGAGATTCCCTGTCCAAGAGAGCCGCTCGACATATCGACGCCTTTAATATTTATGCACGGATGTCCTTGGAGCATTGCGCCTATATGTCTTAAATTTTTAAGCTCCTTTTCAGAAAAAAAGCCCTTGATAGCCAGTACGGCATAAAGCGCGGGCGCACAATGTCCCTTGGAAAGAACGAATCTATCTCTTTCAGGATTTTCCGGATCTTCCGCGTTAACGCTTATCCTTTCAAAATAAATATAAGTCAGCAGGTCGGCAATTGAAAGAGAACCGCCCGGATGTCCTGACTTTGCGTTATACACGCCCTCTATTATTCCCTTTCTTACCCTGCATGCTGTGATTTGCAGATCCTTTTTCTTTTTCCCGTCCATTTTTTTCCTCCCATGAGTTTTTATTTATATAAATGATATGTTTGCATAATATCGTCGGACATTTTGACAAACTCCTCGTCGCCCGTAAATATAACAGACCAATTAACACCGTCAGCACGTTCAAATATCCAATCCGCACAATACTCATAACCGTAATTCACGTCATCGAAAGCTGTCATTTTGCTATTCGTCAGCTTATAAGCCGTATGCCCGTCAACTTCCGTTCTGACCATTTCCATGTCTCCGAAATACTCCTTCTCAAGTTCATAATATTCTTCCGCTAATTTGTCAACGGATTCAATCTTTATCCCAAAACCGAATCTTCCGGAATTTTTAAATGTGATGCTGTTTCCATAGCCGTCAACATACTTCATATACGCTCTGCCATGGTCGTCCGGCTCATATTCAAGGCTGTAAACTGTATCAAGGTAACCATATTCGTCATTGCCTATCGTTTGAAGCTCATTCGCTTCGGGCGGTATTTTTCTTAAACGGTAAGTTTGTATGATCCTATCTGCACTTTTAACAAACTCATCATTACCTGAAAATGTGACCGAACGCTTAGTTCCGTCGGCAAAATCAAAAAACCATTCAGAAAAATGCTTGTCGCCGTAACTTACTTCTCCTCTGCCGTCGTCTGTCCTGACAGTTCTGATATATGTCAGCCTATACGCTATAGGTGCGGAATTCTCCAATTTTTCCAGCTTGACATCTTTAAATTCCTTAAACGATTTGTAACATCTTTCTGCAATATCGTCAATGCTCTCGTCACTATAAATATACTGCCCGTCAGTTCCCCATTCGGCATAAAGCCTGATTGAAATCTCATTCCCACTGCCGTCCGTATATGCAATACTCGGCGCTTCCTCTACCATAGGCTCTTGGTATTTAAAGGCGGACGATACATTTAAATAACCGTAATCTTCCTTGCCTATCGTTTGAAGCTCATTCGCTTCGAGCGGTATTTTTCTTAAACGGTAAGTTTGCATAATATCGTCAGCAATATCGACTATTTTCTCGGTATCCCCATAAAAATTAATAATACGGTTTGCTTCGTCCTCACATTCGATATACCATGAAACTTCACAATCATCACCGTCAAAGCCGTTGATCGCTCTTATTATATATGCTTTAAATCCGTCGCCCTCAGACTCGATCTTTTCAACTTCAGAATAATGCCTGTTGTCTTCAGTCCAATCAGCGTCCATTTCTTCATAAAGCGATTCACCGCAGGCATGCATCGCAATAGTATTCCCCAAATCATCGGAATATCTTATCACATTAACATCATATTCCCATATTTCAGAATAATGGCTGCTTTGATCTTTATATTTCCACTCGCTTGAAACCTCTAAATAACCGCAGTCCTTATTGCCTATCATTCTTACAATTCCATTATCTGTCTGAATTTCACATATCGGCGGTTCTGTAATTTCAGGCTCTGTAACAGATTCAGACACAGTCGATTCTGTGGATTCGGTAAAAGGTCGGGTATTTACCGCTTCGGTTTCAATTACAGACGATTCTGTTTCGGAAATAATTTCAGCAGTATTTTCATCTGTACCGCAGGCTGTCAGAAGCATACAGAGCATTACAAACAAAATCAATATCCTTTTCATATATCACCCGAATAAATTTTATCTATCAGCTCCGCGATCGCGCCTTCATTGCAAGTGCGTTCAAGTACCGAATCCGCTATATCCTTTACCGCCTGCTGAGCGTTTGCGGTTGCCGCGCCCACATCGGCAGTTTCAAGCATTTCTATGTCATTATAATAATCTCCGGCAGCGTATACCTTGAAGCTTTCCATTCCCATAAGCTTTATGTATTCTTTCAGAGCAGCACCTTTGGAACTTCCTTTCGGAAGCATTTCCAGGAATATTTTCTCGGAACGCACAAAGTCAACAGGATAATTTCTGCCAAGAACGTATTCCTCAAGCTTTGTTACAAGCGACGGCTCTGTCGCAAAGAGTATCTTGAACCAACCGCCCCTCGGAACATCGTCAAAATCCATATACGCAGGCTCGACCTGACATATATCCGTATGTTTCTGTTCATATTCATTATTACATACAACATAGATATTGTCAAGTCTTAAAATTTCCCCTCCGGGATTTTCCATATACTCCAAAATCTCTTTTCCGATATCTACGGCGCATTCGGGAAGTACGTCTGTGAACAATTCCTTCTTCGTTTTCAGATCGTATATCAAAGAACCGTTATAGAGTATTACCGGCATATCTATCTTAAGCTCCTCGAAATATTTATTAGCCGATTGAACGGTTCTTCCGGTCGCAACAGTAAATTTTCCGCCGTCAGCCCTGAATCGCTCTATAGCATCAACGTCTTTATTGTTGAGAATTTTATCATTCGGAAGAAGCGTTCCGTCCAAATCGGTTATAAGCAAAACATTGGATAAATCAGCCATAGATTATCTGACCTTTCTTAAAATTTCTTTAAAATAATCCGGCAGTTCGCTTTCAAACTCCATGTATTTTTCAGTTATCGGGTGAATAAACCCGATCTTCCTTGCATGAAGACACTGCCCGTCTATCCCGTTAAAGGGCTTTCCGTAAACGTCGTCGCCTAAAACAGGTCTGCCGATATAGGCAAGGTGAACTCTTATCTGATGAGTTCTGCCCGTTTCCAGCCTGAGCCTCACATGAGCGTGTTTTTCAAACTGCTCTATGACCTCGTAATGAGTTACGGCATTTCGGGAATTCTTATCTGTGACGCACATTTTCTTACGGTCGTTCGGATTTCTTCCTATCGGCATATCGACAGTACCGCTTAGCTCCTTAAATCGTCCGACAGCAACCGCTTCATACTCTCTTGTAAAGCTATGTTCCTTTATCTGCTCCGCAAGACCGATATGCGCCGCATCATTTTTTGCGGTAATAAGCAGACCGCTTGTGTTTTTATCTATCCTGTGAACGATCCCCGGACGGATAACGCCGTTTATCCCCGAAAGACTTTCGCCGCAATGATAAAGCAGCGCGTTCACAAGCGTTCCGGTATAATTACCCGGCGCAGGATGAACCACCATTCCCTTAGGCTTGTTCACCACAAGCAGATATTCGTCCTCAAATACAATATCAAGAGGTATATTTTCAGGTTTAGCGTCGGTATCAACGGGATCGGGTATTTCTATCCTGACACGGTCGCCTCTATGGCATTTGTAATTCTTTTGTACCGTATTTCCGTTTACCGATACATTTCCGCTTTCAATAAGTCCCTGCAAAGCGTTCCTTGTCATATCGCAAAGCCGATCTGAAAGCCATTTGTCTATCCTTGTTCCTTCTGCGGTATCAGGTACGTCAAATATGATTTCATTCATTTTTTTCAGCCGCCGTTTTCTTATCGCTTTTATCAAAAAACAGAATATATATAAGCAGTAAAGCCGCGCCGACGGTCACACAGCAATCGGCAAAATTAAATACCGCAAAATCAAAAAGCTGCAAATCAAGATAGTCGACAACTATGCCGTTTCTGAAAAGACGGTCGATGAGATTGCCCAGACCGCCGCCCACAATAAGCGTCAGGCATACAACAAGCATTTTCTCGCTTTTATGCTTTATCATATAGAATACGCAAAATGCAATAAGCAGCACGGTTACGGCAATAAGCATCCACCTCATACCCGAAAATTTTCCAAAAATAGCGCCGTCATTTTCAACATAGGTAAGATCAATTACATCAAGATTTCTTATCCCGATAAATTTCATGTATTCTCCAGCATTCAGATTATTGACGACCCAAAGCTTAATAAGCTGATCCGCACCCGTCAGAACGGCAACGGATACAAACGCAATTATCAAAGTAACTATAACATTTCCTCCTGTTACAACACAACTTGCCGCTTAAAATTCCAAGCGGCAAGTCATATATTCCGCTCGAAATTAAAGACTTCAAGCAGAATAAAATTATTATTTTACAACTGACGCGCAACGTCCGCAAAGCGTCGGATGCTCGCCGTTACTGCCGACTGTTTCGGAGTATGCCCAACATCTTTCACACTTTTCGCCTGCCGCTTTTACAACCTCAAATTCCGGTTCTCCTTCCCTGTCATCAGCAACGGAAACGCCGGAAACAATAAGAATTTCAGAAAGACAGTCGGACAATTCGGAGTATTTAGCATACATATCTCCTCCGCAATGGATAACAATATTTGCTTCCAAGGACTTGCCTATCATTTTTTCGTTACGCTTTTCCTCAAGAACCTTGTTTACAGTTTCTCTTGTACTGTAGATAAGCTCCCACTTAGCGATAAATTCATCGCTGAACGCAATACCCGATTTCTCCGGCATCTGATTTAAGAAAATACTCTCATCATTGTCAGAAGCGCAGTGCGGCATATACGACCATATCTCCTCAGCCGTAAACGACATTATCGGAGCGATAAGCCTTGCAACACCGCTTAATATCCTGTACATAGCGGTCTGAGCGGAACGTCTTTCAATTGATTTTTCAGCCTCACAGTAAAGTCTGTCCTTGATTATATCAAGATAGAAGTTCGACATATCCGTAACGCAAAAATTGTGAATGCTGTGAAAAGCGATATGGAAATCAAACTCGTTATAACCCGTCTGAACCTTATCGATAAGGCTGTCAAAGCGCATTAACGCCCATTTGTCTATTTCAAGCAGATCATCATCGGAAACGCTGTCCTTATCGGGATCAAAGCCTTCGCCGTTTGAAATGTTGCCCAAAATAAATCTTGCGGTATTTCTGATTTTTTTATAAGCGTCGGAAAGCTGTCCCAGAATCTCCTTAGAAATTCTGATATCTGAATGATAATCGGAGGAAGCTACCCACAGACGCAGAATATCAGCGCCGTACTGGTCAATGATCTCGGACGGATCAATACCGTTTCCGAGGGACTTATGCATAGTCTTACCCTGTCCGTCAACTACCCAGCCGTGAGTACATACAGCCTTATACGGCGCAGTACCTTTATATACGACAGATGTAAGGAGCGACGACTGAAACCAGCCTCTGTACTGATCCGCACCCTCAAGATAAAGATCGGCAGGCCAATTGAGAGAATCGTATTCGTCCATAACGGCAGTATGCGAAACGCCGCTGTCAAACCATACGTCCATAATATCATATTCTTTTGTGAACTCACCGCAGCCGCACTCGCACTTTACGGTATCGGGAATAAATTCCCCGACTTCTCTTGTCCACCATGCATCAGAGCCTTCTTTTCTGAAAAGATCCGATATTGCTTTTATGGTTTCGTTCGTAACGATCGGCTTTCCGCAGTCCTTACAGTAAATTATCGGAATAGGAACGCCCCATGTTCTTTGTCTGGAAATACACCAGTCGCTTCTGTCGCGAACCATTCCCTTTATTCTGTCCTCGCCCCATTCGGGTATCCATTTTACGCTTTCGATAGCCTTTACAGCTTCGTCCTTAAAACCGTTTACCGAGCAGAACCATTGCTCTGTCGCACGGTAAATAATAGGGCTGTTACATCTCCAACAATGCGGATACTGGTGAGTAATATGCTCGCTTGCAAGCAGCGCGCCGCATTCCTCGAGTTTAGCATAAATAGCCTTGTTTGCCTCGTTTGTGTCAAGACCTGCAAATTCTCCGGCTTCCTCGGTCTGTCTGCCCTTTGCGTCAACGCATACAAGTATGCCGATATCATCGTAATTCTTGCATACCTCAAAGTCCTCGACACCATAGCCGGGAGCCGTATGAACACAGCCTGTACCGCTTTCGAGAGTTACATGATCTCCGACGATTATCGGCGACAGTCTGTCGTACAGAGGATGCTTTGTTTTCATGTTTTCAAGTTCGGCGCCTGTAAACGAGCCGACTGTTTCGTAATCCTCGATGCCCGCCGACTTCATTGCAGCCGAAACAAGCTCCAACGCCATTACGTAATATTCATCGCCGTTTTTAACGAGAGTGTACTCATATTCAGGTCCAAGGCATATAGCAAGGTTACCCGGAATCGTCCATGTAGTCGTTGTCCAGATCACATAATAGATTTTAGAAAGATCAAGACCCATTCCTGTGAAAATACCCTTATCATCGGTGACGTTAAATTTAACATAGATAGACGTACACGGATCGTTTGCGTATTCTATCTCAGCTTCGGCAAGAGCCGTATTGCAGTCGGGACACCAGTAAACAGGCTTCAAGCCTTTATACATGTACCCGTCCTTAGCCATTTTTCCGAATACCTCGACCTGTCTTGCCTCGTATTCGGGTCTTAGCGTCAGATACGGATTATCGTAATCGGCAATGCTTCCTAAACGTTTAAACTGTGCCATTTGATTTTTGACGTGCTTCATCGCAAAATCCTTGCACTGTTTTCTAAGCTCGACGGGCGGAATAGCGCCGTTTTCAACGCCTATCTCTTTCATAGCCTTAAGCTCGATAGGAAGTCCGTGAGTATCCCAGCCGGGAACATAAGGAGCGCAATAACCCGTCATATTCTTATGCTTTACGATAAAATCCTTCAAGATCTTGTTAAGAGCCGTTCCGAGATGTATCTGTCCGTTTGCATAGGGAGGTCCGTCATGAAAAATATACTTTGGCTTTCCCTTATTATTTTCAATCATCTTATAGTATAGTCTGTCATCTTCCCACTTTTTGAGAGTATCCGGTTCTCTCTTGGGAAGATTTCCTCTCATGGGAAAATCTGTTTTCGGAAGATTCAAAGTCTTATTATAATCCATTGCCATTGCTGTTACACTCCCTCTTTTTCGGTTGCTGCGGGATTTCCGCTTTGCGTATTATTCTGACCAAACTGAAGATCCGAGAAGCTCGACGAATATACGCCCTTTACGCTTCTCGCCGAGAAGCTTGACGTTGAAAACGGATCGGGCTTCGGCGGTTCTTCCTCTTCCGATTCGTTATTTTTTTGGTCGTTTTCATTAATTTCGATCTCGGGCATTGCGGAAATCATTTCAAGATGTGATTTATACATATCAAAAAGAGTCTTTTTGAATTCCGTTACCTGCTTTTGAGTTTCATAAAGATTCTTCTTTTCTTTTTCTATCTCCTGCCTGTTTTTCTCCATTGCCGCTTCATGCTGAACAGTCGCCTCGTCAATAAGCTCCTGTGCCTTTGTTTCAGCCTGCGCAATGATATCGTCAGCCTTTTCCTGCGCTTCCGCAATGACCTGATGCCCCTGCTTCTGTGCGCCGAGCAATGCGTCCTTCAAAGCGTCCTCGTCCTGACGATATTCTCTTACCTTATCTGCTAAAATCTGTATTTTGCTGTGAAGATCGTCCCTTTCGGCATCGATCTCATCAAAATCAGCTATAAGCTGCGCAAGAAATTCATCAATTTCCTCCTGCTTGTAGCCGAATGCAGCTTTTTCAAATCTTTTATCTCTGATATCGCTTGCAGTTAACAATGTCTTTCACCTCTTAACAATATTTCAACACAACAATGTGTATCCTTCCCTTTTTCGATACGCCCGATACTTTTTCAAGACGGTATTTGCCATGTCCCCTTACCGAGAAGATATCTTTTTCTTTTAATATTATCTTTCCCGATTGTGCGGGCTTATAATTTATCTCGACCGCTCCGCTCAGAGCCGCGTCTGCCGCATGACTCCTGCCCTTCCCCAAGGCAAGGCTTAATATACAGTCAAGCCGCAGCGACGCAACCGTGCCGCTTATCTCACGATATGAACTGCTTTTATCAAGCTGCGGCAGTTCTTCCGATGTTACCGAAACCCCGACAGAACCGATCTTTGTTATTTCAAACAATATCGTATCCCTCACAGTATCGGCAGTAAAAACCTGAGCAAGTCCGTTTCCGACAATTATATCCCCGATCGTTTCACGTTTGATATTCAAGGACGTCAACGCGCCGAGAAAATCTCTGTGCGAAAGCTTGTAAGAAGATTTGTATTTAAAAGTAATACAAGACAACGGAAAATCACTGTTTTTGGGGCAGCAATAATCGCTGAAAACACAAAGCATCGTTCTGTCCGCATTTTCAATACCGCCGTAAAAACAGTAATTCTCATGTCCAAGCCTTCTGAGTTCCGTTTCAGCAGTAAATCTTTGTCTTTCGTTGAGAAAATGAGTAAACGTCATCCCTCTGCGTTCGGACAAAGCTATCAGATCTGAAATTCTCGCTGCAAAAGTTTTTTCATCGTAATCGTTCATTTAGATTATAACGCCGTTGCTTTCAAGTTCGTCGACAAGATCGCCGCCTATAAAGCCCACGTTATACGGAGTTATAATATATGTCTGATTCGCAACGGGCTTAAGCGTACCGCCGTTTGCATAAGCCACTCCGACAAGAAAATCAATAATTCTTCTTCTGATATCCGCAGGTGAATTTTCAAGATTCAGCACAACGGTCTTCTTAGCGATAAGATGATCCGCTATCTGCTTTGAGTCCTGGAATTTTTCCGGCTTTACAAGCACTACCTGAAGCTGAGCCGTCGCCTGTATATTTACGACCTTGTTGCGCTTTTCCTCGGTATCGTCGTATCTATCCGGGCGATAACTGCGTCCCACTTCGTATTCTCTTTCGCTTCTGCTCTCGCCGTAATCCCTGTCAGACGAAGCGGGTTTTCTCTGATACCCGTCATCATACTGATCGTCTTCGTCATCCTGCGGAACAAAAAACTCCTTGACATTCTTAAAAATATCCATTCCCATTCTCACGTTCTCCTATCATAAATTTGAATTTTAGATTCATATCCTAAGTTTCTGTAATTACACATAATTTCTCGGACCGAAAAGTCCTCTTCCTATCCTAACCATATTAGATCCGTATTTTACTGCCTCGGCATAATCGTCGGACATGCCCATAGAAAGGTAATCCATACTAATATTATGTATGTTTTTACCTGAAATGTCAACATACAGCTCCTGCATACCGCAAAAAAATTTTTCCGACGAGCCGATCGGCGGTATAGCCATAAGTCCTCTTACACGGACATTTGAAAGCTCCGAAACCCGATAAACAAGCTCCTCGAGTTCCGTCCTGTCAACACCGCTTTTTGATTCCTCGCTGCCGATATTGACCTCTATCAGAATATCCATGCATTTGCCGATCCTTTGGGCATGCTTATCTATTTCTTCGGCAAGCTTTAAGCTGTCGACCGATTGTATCATAGAAACGCTGTCAATAATATATTTTACTTTATTTGTCTGAAGGTGTCCGATAAACTGCACCTGCGCTCTTTTATCATAAAACTCGCGCTTTGAGGTATATTCCTGAACACGGTTTTCCCCCAACAGTCTTATTCCCAATTCTACCGCATGATTCACCGCCGCCGGATCGACTGTTTTGGTAACTGCCATAATAGATATTTCTTCATCCGACTTTCTGTATTTTGCGGCTGCTTCTCCGATATTATAAACGATTTTTCTGTAATTTTCATCAATACAGCTGAAATCAGTTTTCATCAGTTTCAACACCTTCCACAACAATATCGTCATAAAGCGCAAGATATCCGTCTCCGGCATTCAGCTCCGAAAGAACATAATCGCTGCCTTCATATACGATCTTTATCTTTTTAAAAGAAACGCGCTCGCCAAGCTTTACATATACGCCTTTACAGTTGACGATCTCCTTTTTTTCAGCGCCCGTTTCCTCGTCATAAACAGTTTCCTCCATATCGAGGAATCTTATAGCCTTTCTCGGAACCTTTATTCCCTCAAACTTGCCCGCGATCATCTCAACTCTTTCAGATCTGTGCTGGACAAGGTCATAGGTGATATCGTCGCATTTTATTATAACGATACTTTCTTCCGGCTTTTCGGTGCTTCTTATATCATAAATAGTACCGTCAGCCGTATCGGATATAGACTGGAATTTAAGCTCGACATCGTCGTCAACGGCAAATCCCATTTCTCTGTTGTCTATAACGCCAGCTATATACCATTCATAGCTGTTTATAAGCTTTCCCACAACCGCGTTGTCATCGATCGGTCCGCTGTCTTTAACTTCGTTTATAGTTTTCGGAGTAATGCTCTTCAGAACATCAGGCTTCAAAGTATCCTCATAACCGTCGGCATAGCTTACAAAATAAGCTGAATTTCCCGAAACTATCGTATCAAGGGGAACTGCTTCCGAAACCTTAAGCTTTGATATTTCAGCGTTTATCTCATTGATACGGGTATTAAAATCGACCTCGGCGGCAGTTACAAGCTGATAAGTACTCAAAAGTACAAGAAGCTCGTCTTTGCTGCTTGAAAGCTCGTCAAAGTTTCCTCTTTCACGGCTTTCAACAACGGATTTATACTGTTCTTCTATCAGCGCCGCTATATTAGCGGGTTGGGCGGATTTGAGCGTTCCCGGATTCTGAATCTTTCTTAAAATCGAAAGCTCGCCGTTAAGCTCGTCAAGTCGCTGTTTTATGTCTATCTGTGCCTCGTCATTATATATCTCGGCTATTACCGAGCCTTTGCCAAGCTTTCCTCCATCCGAAACGCAATAGCTGACAGAACCTGTCCCGCCGTATCTCACAACGCTCTCATCGCGTATATACACGCCTTTAAACGATATCGAATCGTCTGTCGTTGAAAGAATAGCCGTTTCGGTCTTGTACTTCTGATTAAGCATGTGGAATCCGATGGTCAAAAGACATGTTCCGACGCATATAACCAAAAGAAAATTGAGTATCTTAGAAGTCATAGAACTCATTTACTTATTGATTCTCCATTTTTTCCGCCGCGTCAAGTATCGGTATCTGCTTAAGCGGACAGATAGTCGATATCGCATGCTTGTAGACAAGATTCTGCTTTCCGTCGCAATCAAGGATAACGATATAATTATCAAAACCTCTGACCATTCCCTTAAACTGAAAACCGTTTGTAAGGTAAATAGTAACCGGTATCCTGTCTTTTCTCGCCTGATTCAAAAATACGTCCTGAAGATTGATCGTTTTGTTCATGTTCAACACTCCCTGCTATTACACATTTTCTTGATTTATACTGTCTGTTTTTTTATTTTATTAATGACACCATAAATTTAATTTTATATTTACGGTATTTTTATCCTATATGCGCGAAATAAATCTTTGATTCACGAATGCGCAAGGACTTTGAATATATTATAATAAACGCATTACGCTTATTATACATAAATTTTTATTTATGGTATAATCGTCCGATATGCAGGGAGCAAATTTCAATTTGCGTATCTGCAAGGACTTTAAATAAAAGATAATAAGCGTTTACGCTTATTATACCATAAATTTTTATTTATGGTATAATCGTCCGATATGCAGGGAGCAAATTTCAATT